>NZ_JBDJLB010000009.1:0-214520 GCF_039673155.1 Stenotrophomonas sp. TWI1149 | reverse complement strand
ACATCTCCAAAGGCTGCCGGCCAGCGGCCGGCACTACCGCGCCCGTCTGCTGGAGGGGCCGAAGTCCCTCCAACAACACAGTTGCTACATGGACGTACTTGCGGCGGGTCCCGGAATGGCAAGCCCGTCGCGCCTAGCTCGAAAGAACAGGGTGGCCGCTTTGGCTTCGGGCTTTGCGCTTTTCCCAGCGTTTGGCGTTTGACGTTCGAGCAGAGGAATCAGCCCGACTTCCGCCGGAACAACAACCCGGATACCACCATCATCACGATCGGCGGCAACGCATACGCAATCCGGTAATCGAACTTCAACGCACCGGCCATACGGCCGAAGAACAACTGCAGCAACCAGAAGCCCAGCGCGAACAGAATGCCCAGGAACAAGCGCTTGCCCATCCCGCCACTGCGCAGCGAACCGAACGCGAACGGCACCGCCGCCAGGCACAGCGCCAGCACATTGATCGGATAGAACCAGCGGCTCCAGTAAACATCCTCGTAATCGCGCGCATCCAGCCCATTGCGCTTGCGGTACTCGATACTGGTGCGCAGATCCATCGCCGTCAGGTTGCGCGGCTTGGAAATGCCGCTGGCCAGCGCCGCCGCGTCCAGGCGTGAATTCCATGGCTCGGACTCGAGCGTCTCGCGCGTCGCCGAACGCTCACCAAAGGTGTCGCGGCGGATCTTGTTCAACACCCAGCCGTCGGCACCGTGCTCGGCGGTGGCCGCATAGGTCAACGAGGCCAGGCGACCGTCCTCAGCGATCTTGTACAGACGCACATCGTGCAGGATCAGGCGCGTACCGCCGCCGGCCTGCAACTGCTCGTCACCGCTCTGGGCATTGAGGAACGTGTCGCCTTCGCGCGCCCACACGCCCGAATAGCGGGCCGCGCTGAGGCTGCTGCCCCACTTCGCGCTGGCCTTGATCTCGTCCGCCTTGCTCTGACCCCACGGGCCCAGCGTTTCGCCGCTGAACACCATCACCGCGGTCATCAGCGACAGCGCGATCGCCACCGAGACGCTCAGGCGCTTGCGCGACAGGCCCAGCGCGCGCAGCGCGGTGAGCTCGGAGGTGGCGGCCAGCTGGCCCAGGCCCATCAGCGCGCCGATCACGGCTGCGGTCGGGAAGAAGGTGTAGGCGCGGCGCGGCACGGTGTAGAGCACCCAGGCAGCGGCGTGGCCGAGCGTGTAGCTGCCCTTGCCGACGTCCTTGAACTCGCCGGAGAAGGCCATCACCACGTCCAGGCCGACCAGCACGGCCCAGGTCAACAGGACGGTGCCGAACACGGCACGGCCCAGATACAGATCGAACCGCATGGGGCGCAACACGTTCATGCGGTCCTCCGGGGACGCGACAGTTTGCCGTCGCGGAAATACATCCACAGTGCGAGTGCCAGCAACGGCAGGGTCAGCCACCACAGGCCCGCAATGCCGGGAATCTTGCCATCGGCGATCCAGCGGGTGCCGATGAACATCAGGTTCATGCCCACCATGTAGGCCAGGAAGGCCAGCATCATCCGGCCGTAGCGCTGCTGGCGCGGCGAACTGCGGGCCAGCGGCAGGGTCATCAGGGCGAAGGCCAGGGCGATCAGCGGCGGGGCGATGCGCGAGTGCAGCTGGGCCTGCGCCTCGGGGCGCTCATCGCCGAACAGCTGCGTGGTCGGCAGCAGCTCGGGGTCGTCGTCCTTGCGGGTCTCGGCACCGTCGGGCATCGCCACGTCGTTGCGGGCGAAGGTCATCAGCTTGTAGTCCAAAGCGCCATTGGCCGGGCCCTGCACCTGATGACCGTCGTCGAGCTCCAGATACCGCTGCTTGGCCCCTTCGAAGTACATCCGGCCACGATCGGCGGAGATCACCTCGATACTGTTTTCCTTCTGGCGCTGCATGAAGACCTTGCCCAGCTGGGTGCCGTCCGGCGAGACCGAGGACAGGTAGACCACGCCGCCATTGGGCAGGGAGGTGAACTTGCCCGCCTCCAGCCCGGCCATGACCACGCTGCGGTTGGCCTCGTCGATCATGGTCTCGCCGGTGCGGTCGGCCCAGGGGCCCAGCCACAGCGAGCACAGGGCGATCAGCCCGACCACCGGCACCACCAGCATCAGCAGCGGGCGCAGCAGGCGCCTGGGGCCGACGCCGATGGCGGTGATGACCGCCATTTCCGAGTCCCGGTAGAGCCGGGCCGTGGCCAGCAGCAGGCCCAGCATCAGCGCCAGCGGCAGGATCAGCGGCATATAGACGATGAACTGCAGGCCCAGCTGCGAGAACAGCAGGCGGGCAGGCAGGCGGCCGTCGGCGATGTTGCCGAGGATGTCCACCAGGACACCACCGACGCTCACCACCAGCAACACGATCAGGGTGGCCAGGAAACTCTGGACGAAATCACGCAGGAGATAGCGATCGAGCTTCGACATGGGGCGGTGGTTTAAACTCTCGGATTCGTTCGCGGTGCTGCCCAGTCTACTGACGGGACGTAAACAGCTCGCGATTGTACGGATTTGCCAACGGAATCTGATCAATGGCCCTGGAATTCACCCTGAACCACGCAGCGCCGGCCTCGGCCGAGTGCGATTGCGTCATCGTCGGCGCCTATGCCGACCAGACCCTGAGCCCGGCGGCACAGGCCCTGGACACCGCGTCCGGTGGCCGCCTGTCGGCCCTGATCGCCCGCGGCGACGTGGGCGGCAAGACCGGCAACACGACCCTGCTGCACGATCTGCCCGGCGTCGCCGCCGCGCGCGTGCTGGTGGTCGGGCTGGGCGAGCCGGCCAAATTCGGCGTGCCGCAGTACCTCAAGGCGGTCGGCGATGCCAGCCGCGCCCTGAAGAGCGGGGTCAACCACCACGCGCTGTTGACCCTGACCGAGATCGAGGTCAAGGGCCGCGATGCCGCCTGGAACATCCGCCAGGCCATCATCACCGCCGACCATGCCGCGTACCGCTACAGCGCCACGCTGGGCAAGAAGAAGGCCGACGAGCCCGGCCTGACCACGCTGGCCATCGCCGGCACCGACACCCAGGCGCTGGCCCAGGGCCAGGCCATCGCCGCCGGCGTGCAGTACGCCCGCGAGCTGGGCAACCTGCCGCCGAACGTCTGCACCCCGGCCTACCTGGCCGAGTCCTCGGTCGCGTTCGCCCAGGCCCATGACGGCGCCGAGGCGGAGATCCTGGACGAGCAGCAGATGGAAGCGCTGGGCATGGGCTCGCTGCTGGCCGTGGCCCGTGGTTCGGCCAACCGCCCGCGCCTGGTCGTGCTGAAGTGGAGCAACGGCGGCGACGCCAAGCCCTACGTGCTGGTCGGCAAGGGCATCACCTTCGATACCGGTGGCGTCAACCTGAAGACCCAGGGCGGCATCGAAGAGATGAAGTACGACATGTGCGGTGGCGCCAACGTCATCGGCACCTTCGTCGCGGCGGTGACGGCCAAGCTGCCGCTCAACCTGGTGGTGGTGGTGCCGGCGGTCGAGAACGCCATCGACGGCAATGCCTACCGCCCGTCGGACGTGATCACCTCGATGTCGGGCAAGACCATCGAAGTCGGCAACACCGACGCCGAAGGCCGCCTGATCCTGTGCGACGCCCTGACCTACGCGCAGCGCTTCGAGCCGGCCGCGCTGATCGATGTGGCCACCCTGACCGGTGCCTGCCTGGTCGCCCTGGGCCACCAGACCGCCGGCCTGATGACCAAGCACGACGACCTGGCCAACGAGCTGCTGGCCGCCGGCGAGCACGTGTTCGACCGCGCCTGGCGCCTGCCGCTGTGGGACGAGTACCAGCCGATGCTGGACTCCAGCTTCGCCGACATCTACAACATCGGCGGCCGCTGGGCCGGTGCGATCACCGCGGGCTGCTTCCTGTCGCGCTTCGCCGAAGGCCAGCGCTGGGCCCATCTGGACATCGCCGGCGTGGCCAGCGACGAAGGCAAGCGCGGCATGGCCACCGGTCGCCCGGTCGGCCTGCTGAGCCAGTGGCTGCTGGACCAGGTCGCCCGCGCCTGATGCCCTGCCCGATCGCGGCCGCCCTGCGGTGGCCGCGATCCCGCCCGGCCTGGCGCCGGGTTCCCCCTCCGCTCCAGGCCCTGCCATGTCCCGTGCTGATTTCTACCTGATCGCCAAGCCCCGCTTCCTGACCGAGCCGTTGCGCCTGGTCTGCGAACTGGCCCGCAAGGCCAACGACGCCGGGCTGTTCACCCTCGTGCTGGCGCGCGACCAGGCCCAGGCCGAGGAGCTGGACGAGCTGCTGTGGGCATTCGACAACGATGCCTATATCCCGCACCAGATCGCCGGCGAAGACATGGACGAGGAGGAAGCGCTGGTGCTGATCGCCGTTCCCGGCACCGAGGCCCCGGCCCGGCCGCTGGTGATCAACCTGCGCGACGACCCCTACCTGGCCGCCTGCGACCGCGTGCTGGAAGTGGTCCCGGCCGACCCGGAAGCGCGCGAACCGCTGCGCGAGCGCTGGCGCCAGTACAAGGCGCTGGGCTTTGACCTGAACAAGTACGACATGTAACCCGCGCGGCGCCCGTCCGGTCGCCGCCGACCCCGGAGACCCTTGATGCGCCTGTTGATCGCCCTGATCTTTCCCTGGTTCGCCTTCTTCACCCTCGGCCGCCCGATCGCAGGCATCCTCAACGTCTCGAAGGTAGAGCCGACTGTCAGTCGGCTGTCCTTGTCTGGCTGGCTGCCCACCGCGATCTGGGCTGCCTACGCGGTCTCGCAGTTCCCTACCGACCAGAAGATCCGCCGCGCCTTCGGGCGCTGAGCTTCCGGCACCCCCACCTTCCGTATTCGATCCTGGTTCCCGCATGACCCAACTCGCCTCCAGCTACGACCCGAAAACCTTTGAAACCGCGTTGTACGACGCGTGGGAGAAGGCCGGCCATTTCAAGCCGTCCGGCAAGGGCGAGCCGTACACCATCCTGCTGCCGCCGCCGAACGTGACCGGCACGCTGCACATGGGCCATGCCTTCCAGCAGACCCTGATGGATGCGCTGGTGCGCTACCACCGCATGCGCGGCTACGACACGTTGTGGCAGGTGGGTACCGACCACGCCGGCATCGCCACCGAGATGGTGGTGTCGCGCAACCTGGCCCTGGCCAACACCGGCGAGACCCGCGATTCGCTGGGCCGCGACGGCTTCATCGAGAAGGTGTGGAAGTGGAAGGCGCAGTCCGGTGACACCATCGAGCGCCAGATGCGCCGCCTGGGCACCTCCAGCGACTGGTCGCGCAGCACCTTCACCATGGACCCGCAGCCGTCCGAAGCGGTGGTCGAGGCCTTCGTGCGCTGGCACGAGCAGGGCCTGATCTACCGTGGCCAGCGCCTGGTCAACTGGGATCCGGTGCTGAAGACCGCCATCTCCGATCTGGAAGTGGAGAGCGTGGAGGAAGACGGCTTCCTGTGGTCGATCAGCTACCCGCTGGCCGACGGCAGCGGCACCCTGACCGTGGCCACCACCCGCCCGGAAACCATGCTGGGCGACACCGCGGTGATGGTGCACCCGGAGGATGAGCGTTACGCGCACCTGATCGGCAAAATGGTCAAGCTGCCGCTGACCGACCGCGAGATCCCGGTGATCGCCGATGATTACGTCGACCGCGAGTTCGGTACCGGCGTGGTCAAGGTCACCCCCGCGCACGATTTCAACGATTACCAGGTCGGCCTGCGCCACGACCTGCCGATGATCAACCTGTTCACCCCGGAAGCGGCGATCAACGACAACGCCCCGGAGAAGTACCGCGGGCTGGACCGTTACGAAGCGCGCAAGGTGATCCTGGCCGAGCTGGAAGACCTCGGCATCCTGGTCGAGACCAAGGCGCACAAGCTGCAGGTGCCGCGCGGTGATCGTACCCAGCAGGTGATCGAGCCGTACCTCACCGACCAGTGGTTCGTGAAGATGGACGTGCTGGCCAAGCGTGGCCTGGAGCTGGTCGAGAACGGCAGCATCCAGTTCGTGCCGGCCAACTGGATCAACACCTACCGCCACTGGATGGAGAACATCCAGGACTGGTGCATCAGCCGCCAGCTGTGGTGGGGGCACCGTATCCCGGCGTGGTTCGACGACGCGGGCAACTGCTATGTCGGCCGCGACGAAGCCGAAGCACGCGCGAAGAACAATCTTGCCGCCGATGTCGCCCTGCACCAGGACAGCGACGTGCTGGAGACCTGGTTCTCCTCGCAGCTGTGGCCGTTCTCCACGCTGGGCTGGCCGAACGAGCAGGCGATGGACGCGCGCGGTTTCGAGCGCTACCTGCCGTCGTCGGTGCTGATCACCGGGTTCGACATCATCTTCTTCTGGGTGGCCCGCATGATCATGGCCACCGACAGCTTCACCGGGAAGATTCCGTTCAAGGACGTCTACATCACCGGCCTGATCCGCGATGCGCAGGGCCAGAAGATGTCCAAGTCCAAGGGCAACGTGCTGGACCCGCTGGACATCATCGACGGCATCTCCATCGAGGACCTGGTTGCCAAGCGCACCACCGGCCTGATGAAGCCCAAGGACGCGCCGAAGATCGAGAAGGCGACGCGCCGCGAATTCCCCGAGGGCATCATCGCCCACGGTGCCGACGCGCTGCGCTTCACCATCGCCGCGCTGGCCACCCACGGCCGCGACATCAAGTTCGACATGAACCGCGCCGAGGGCTACAAGAACTTCTGCAACAAGCTGTGGAACGCCAGCCGCTTCACCCTGATGAACACCGAGGGCAGCAGCTTCACCGGCGTGCCGCAGCCGCGCACCGATGCCGAGCGCTGGATCCTCGCGCGCCTGGCCGCGGTCTCGGCCGAAGCGCAGACGCATTACGCCAACTACCGCTTCGACCTGCTGGCGCAGTGCCTGTACGAATTCGCCTGGAACGAGTTCTGCGACTGGTTCCTGGAACTGACCAAGCCGGCCCTCAACGGTGCCGACGCGGACGATGCCGACAGCACCCGCCACACCCTGCTGTACGTGCTGGAAGCGCTGCTGCGCCTGCTGCACCCGCTGACCCCGTTCGTCACCGAGCAGCTGTGGCGCCAGGTCGCTCCGCGTCTGGGCATCACCGACGACACAATTTCGCTGCGGCCGTACCCGACCGCCGAGGAGTTCGCCGGTGATTTCGCCCGCGCCGAAGCCGATGTGGAATGGCTGAAGTCGATGGTCAACGCCCTGCGCCGCGTGCGCAGCGAGTTGAACGTGCCGCCGTCCAAGCTGGTGCCGCTGCTGCTGCAGGGTGGCAACGACGATGACCGCGCGCGCATGACCCGCTTCACCTCCTCGCTGTCGTTCCTGCTCAAGCTGGAGCGCATCGAGTGGCTGGCCAACGGCAGCGACACGCCGCCGGCCGCCGCCGCGATCGTGGGCGATCTCACCCTGCTGGTGCCGCTGGAGGGCCTGGTCGATCTGGGCGCCGAACGCGCACGTCTGGACAAGGAAATCGCCCGGGTGGAATCGGAAAAGGACAAGAGCGAGACCAAGCTCTCCAAGTTCACCGACAAGGTGCCGGCGGCGGTGGTCGAACAAGAGCGCGTGCGCCTGGTCGAGTGGACCGCCCAGCTGGCGGGTCTGCGTTCGCAGCGCGCGAAGCTGTAAGCGCATGGGCGGCCGACCTGTCGGTCGGCCGCCTTTCAACATGCCTGCCCATCTGCGGCATGATGCGGGTTCGTCCACGGATTGAATGACCGCCGACACGATGTCGCTGCCCCTCTTCTGCCTCGTGCTGTTCGCCGCCCTGCTGCATGCCAGCTGGAACGCGATCGTCAAACGCGGCACCGACACGCTGCTGACCACGATCCTGGTCACCGGTTCGGCGGCGGTGATCGCCGCGATCGGCCTGCCCTTCCTGCCCGCGCCCGCGACACAGAGCTGGCCCTGGCTGGCCGCCTCGACCCTGCTCCAGGTGGGGTATTACGTGCTGGTGGCACGCACCTACCAGCTCACCGACATGAGCGCGTCGTACCCGCTGATGCGCGGCTGCGCGCCGATCCTGGTCGCCCTGGTCAGCACGCTGTTCCTTGGCGAGCGCCTGGTGTGGATCGCATGGGCCGGCATCGCGCTGATCTGCCTGGGCATCCTGTGCATGACGCGCGGCCTCCCGCGGCAGCACGCGTGGCTGCCACTGCTCAATGCAGGAGTCATCGCCACCTATACATTGGTCGATGCCTGGGGCGCGCGCCACTCGGGCGCCGCGGTGAGTTACACCCTGTGGTTGTTCCTGCTCTCCGGCCTGCCCCTGCCCCTGTGGGCGCTGTGCACCCGCGCCGGCGCGCTGCGCGACTATGCGCGCCGCAACTGGGGCTACGGCATCGTGGGCGGGTTCGGGACGTTGATCTCCTACGGCCTGGCGCTGTGGGCCATGACCGTCGCGCCGGTTGCGATGATCTCCGCGCTGCGCGAAACCTCGATCCTGTTCGGCATCCTGATCTCGGCCTGGATCCTGCACGAACGGGTCACCCGCCAGCGCTGGATCGCCGCCGGCCTGATCGTGCTCGGCGCAGTGGTGCTGCGGATCATGTAGAGCCACCCATGGGGTGGCTGCTGTTCGATCCGGCCCGTACCGGGTGTGGCTGTCGGAGACAGGCGCAGCCACCCATGGGGTGGCTCTACATCGGGCTGTCAGAGCGGCGGCATCACCTGGATGTCGTCGTCGACCAGCTCGATGGCCATCACCAGCGCATCCTCGCGCCCCTCGCGGGCCGGGTAATAACGCGGCCGGCGGCCGATCTCGTTGAACCCCTCGCTGTGGTACAGCGCCACCGCCGAAGTATTGGACGGCCGCACTTCCAGGAACACACGGTGCGCACCATGGTCGCGCGCCAGTTTCACCAGCGCGCGCAACAGGTGACGGCCATGACCGCGCGACTGGCACAGCGGGTCCACGCAGATGTTGAGGATATGCGCTTCATCGGCGGCGATGCTGAGCAGGCCGTAGCCCATCAGCAGGCCATCCTCTTCCATCGCCAGGCCCGGATAGCCGGCACGCAGGCAATCCTGGAAGATGCCGCGGGTCCACGGGTACGGGTAACCACGTACCTCGATGGCCATCACCGCATTGAGGTCGCTTTCGCGCAGCGCGCGCAGCGACAACGGCCGCGGCGAGCTCACCGCGCTCACGGCCGGCCCCGCTTGCGCAGCGCACGCAGCTGCGGCCACAACGCACGCTTGGCGGCGGCATTGCGGCGCAGTTCGTCCAGGTTCCAGCTGGCCATCAGGGCCTGGGTATCCGGCTCGGCCGGGTTGCAGCCGGAGGCGCGCAGCAGGGCGATCTGCAGGCGATCGGGCATCCGCACCGCGGCACGGCGGCCGCTGCCGGCGCGCGCTGGAGCGGCGGCCGACGCACCGGCCGGGGCCTGTTCTTCTACCGTACGCGGGGCATTGCGCCGCACCGGTGGCGGCGCGTCCGCCGGCGGCGCCGGGCGCGGCGAACGCACCGGCGCCGGCGGCTCGGCAACCGGGGCCGCACGCAACTCGATCTCCGGCACAACCAGGGCTTCCGGCTCGACGCTGCCGTCGACGAACACCGTATAGCCCATCGCCTGCAGCCAGGACTGCTGCGCCGGCGACCACAATGGCGGCAGCGCCTGCCCGCTCACGCGTTCGGCTCGACCGTCTTGCGGGTGCGCTGCCACACCCAGTAACACGGGCCGGACAAGGCATACACCACGCCCACCGCGAACAGCACGCGCGGCATATCGATGACCATGATCGCGATGGCGATCGGTACCAGGGCCAGCGCCAGGAACGGCACACGATCCGCGCGCGGTCCCTTTTCGCCACTGCCCTTGAAGCTCCAGAAGCGGATCCGGCTGACCATCAGCAGGGCCGATACCAGGGTCACGCCGAGGGCGACATAGCGCAGCTGGTTGCCGTCCCAGCCGAGGTTCCCATCGGCGAAGGCCCAGACGAAGGACATCATCAGGCCGGCGGCAGCCGGGCTGGCCAGGCCGATGAACCAGCGCTTGTCGACCACGGTGACCTGGGTGTTGAAGCGGGCCAGACGCAGCGCGGCGCAGGCGGCGTAAAGGAAGGCGACCGCCCAGCCGACACGGCCGAGGACCGGGTCGTCGAACTTCAGCCACGACAGCGACCAGTGGTACATCACCAGAGCCGGGGCCATGCCGAAGCTGACCAGGTCGGCCAGCGAGTCGTACTGCACGCCGAATTCGCTGCTGGTGCCGGTCAGCCGGGCCACGCGGCCGTCCAGGCCGTCCATGACCGCGGCGACGAACACCGCGATGGCGGCATTGACGAAATCGCCGTTGGCCGCGGCGATGATCGCGTAGAAGCCGGCGAACAGGCCTGCGGTGGTGAACAGGTTGGGCAGCAGGTAAATGCTGCGCGAGCGCGGCGGGGGTTTCAGTTGATCCATGGGGCCAGTTTAGCTTGCCAGCACCGGCCCGGGGTGCTGCAATCGCGGCTCTGTCCCGTTCCCGGAGTTTCCATGCGTGCCCTGTCCCGTCTGAGCGCCCTGCTGCTGCTCGCCAGCGCCACGGCCAGCGCCGGCAACGTCTATAAGTGGAAAGACGCCAACGGCGTCACCCAGTATTCGGAGAAGCCGCCAACGGGGCAGAAATACGAGGCCCGCCAGGTCGAGAGCCGGGATCCGGTCCCGCGCGCGACCGCCGCCGCCCCGACCGAGAACAAAGCCTGCACCGACGCCCGCGGCAACCTCGCCCTGCTCGACGGGCCGGGCAAGGTCCTGCAGGACACCGATGGCGACGGCAAGGCCGATACCGCGCTGACCGACGCGCAGCGCAGCGCCCAGAAGACCCTGGCCGAGACCGCCATCCAGGCCTACTGCACGCCCAAGGCCTGAGCCGCCGGCCCCGCCCCGCGGGGCCAAAAACCACCGGCAACCCCCATCGTGGCGGCCGGACTGGCAGAATATCGGCTTCTGCCGTTCAGCGAAGCCGACGATGCGCCTCTCCCAGTTCCACCTGCACACCACCAAGGAAACCCCCAGCGACGCGGAGCTGACCAGCCACCGCTTGATGCTGCGCGCGGGCATGATCCGCAAGCTGGCCTCGGGGCTGTACACCTGGTCGCCGCTGGGCCTGCGCGTGCTGCGCAAGGTCGAGCGCATCGTGCGTGAGGAAATGGAGCGTGCCGGTGCGGTGGAATTCCAGATTCCGACCATCCAGCCGAAGGAACTGTGGGAAGCCACCGGCCGCTGGGAAAAGTTCGGGCCGCAGCTGCTGAAGATCAAGGATCGCAAGGAGCAGGTGTTCTGCTACAGCCCGACCGCCGAAGAGGCCGCTGCCGACTTCGCGCGCCAGGAGCTGTCCAGCTACAAGCAGCTGCCGGTCAATTTCTTCCAGATCCAGACCAAGTTCCGCGATGAGATCCGCCCGCGCTTCGGCGTGATGCGCTCGCGCGAATTCCTGATGAAGGATGCGTATTCCTTCCACCTTCACGATGAGTGCCTGGTGCGCGAATACGAAAACATGAAGGCGGCCTACAGCCGCATCTTCACCCGCCTGGGCCTGGACTTCCGCATGGTGCAGGCCGACTCCGGCGCGATCGGTGGCGATGCCTCGCAGGAATTCCACGTGATCGCCGAGTCGGGCGAAGACGCGCTGGTGTTTTCCACCGGCTCGGAGTATGCGGCCAACATGGAAGCGGCCATCGCCGCCACGCCCGGCGAGCGTCCGGCCGCCAGCGAAACGCTGCGCAAGGTCGAGACGCCCACGCAGAAGACCTGCGAGGCCGTGGCCGCCCTGCTCGGGCTGGGCCTGGAACGCACGGTCAAATCGATCGCGATCATGAGCGAGGCCGGTTTCGTGCTGGCGCTGGTGCGCGGCGATCACGACGTCAATGAAATCAAACTGGGCAAGGTCGAAGGCCTGCAGGGCTACCGCATGGCCAGCGAGGCGGAAATCGCCACGCACCTCGGCAGCCAGCCCGGCTTCCTCGGCCCGCTCAACCCGGCCCAGCCGATCCGCATCGTGGCCGACCGCGAGGTCGCCGCACTGGCCGATTTCGTCGTCGGTGCCAATGAAGCCGGTTTCCATATCGCCGGCGTCAACTGGGGCCGTGACCTGTCCGAACCGGAAGTGGCGGACATCCGCAACGCCAAGGCCGGCGATCGCGCCGCCGATGGCGGTGAATTGAAGATCGCGCGCGGCATCGAAGTCGGCCACGTGTTCCAGCTCGGCCGCCAGTATGCGCAGGCGTTGAATGCAACCGTGCTCGACGAAAACGGCAAGGCCGCGGTATTGGCGATGGGCTGCTACGGCATCGGCATTTCGCGCATCGTCGCGGCGGCGATCGAGCAGAATCATGACGACGCCGGCATTATCTGGCCGGACGCGATGGCGCCGTGGCAGGTCGTGGTCTGCATGATCAACCCCAAGCAGGACGAGACCGTGTCGGCCACCGCCGCCGAACTGCTGGCGCAGCTGCAGGCCGCCGGCCTGGACGTGGCGCTGGATGACCGTGGCCTGCGCCCGGGCGCGATGTTCGCCGACATGGAACTGATCGGCGTGCCGCACCGGATCGTGGTCTCCGAACGCGGCGTCGCCGCCGGCACCTTCGAGTACCGCGCGCGCAGCGCGGCCGAAGCGGAGGTCCTCGACAAGGACGCGCTGCTGGCGAAATTGACGAAGTAATGACAAAAGGCCGGGTGAGTAACCCGGCCTTTTTCAATGGAGGACCCGGTTTCAATATCTCCGGTTTGTTTGTGTATTTCGCAAAAGAGAATGTATGCTGTTTCCGATGCCAAGGACCGGCTCACCCTGTCCTTAATATATTGCGGAGTAGTAGATGAGCATTGACCTGAGCGGCCTGTCCGCCAAAGAGCTGGGCGCGCTGATCAAGAACGCCAAGAAGCAGCAGACCATCGTCGCCAAGCGTCCGGCGATCAGCAAGGTCCGCGCACAGCTGACCAAGCTGGCCAAGGCCCAGGGCTATTCGGTGGAAGAACTGTTCGGCGGCGCCGCACCGGCCGCACGTGGCCGCGCCGCGGGCAAGGCCACCAAGGCCCCGGCCAAGGCCGTGCGCAAGCTCGGCAAGGTTGCCCCGAAGTACCGCAATCCGGCCAACCCGAAGGAAACCTGGACCGGCCGGGGCAAGCAGCCGCGTTGGCTGGCCGCGCATACCGCCAAGGGCAAGAAGGTCGAAGAGTTCCTGATCAAGAAGTAAGCCGGTCAGTCACTGCTGCAGATGGAAACGCCGGCCTCGCGCCGGCGTTTTCGTTTCCGCCGTCCGGGCGTGCGCCGACCGGGACGGTCAGAGATTCTTGCGCGCCGGAATCAGCAGATTGCCGAACAGCAGGCCGGCCACCAGCGCCATCACCACGTTGAGCACCGTCATCAGCACGGTCTGGCCGGCGCTCATGTCCTGCTGCTGGACCAGGGTCAGCACGCCGCGCAGGCTGGTGCTGCCGGGCACCAGCATGATGATGCCGGGCAGCCGGATGATCGCGCCGGGGCGCTGTGCCAGACGACCGAACAGATTGCCGGCCGCGGTCAGCAGCATCGCCGACATGAAAATGCCGGCCGGTATGCCCCAGGCCTGGCCCGCGAATTTGGAGATCGCATAGCCGGCGACCGCGGCGGCCATCACCCACGGGAAATCGCGACGGTTGGCCTTGAACAACATCGCGAAGGCGAACGCGGCCAGCAGCAGCGCGCCCCATTCGACCCAGTCGGCCTGCGGCCGCGAGGCCCGGACCAGCGGTTCCAGCCCGACGATGCCCGACAGCGTCACCGCGATCACCGCGCCCACCGTCAGTTTCAGGATCGTGGTCACCGCACCGGCAAACCGCGCCGTGCCCGAGACCCAGTGCTGGCTGGCCAGCTCGTTGACCGCATTGGTCAGCGACATCCCGGGCAGCAGCACCACCAGCGAAGCGATGATCACCGTATTGAGATTGAGCGCCCCGATGAAGGAGGCCACCAGCGTCGCCACCGAGCCGGCCAGCAGCGCCGCCAAGGCCTCATTGGCTTCGCGCGTGGCCGGGCGGCGGTCGGTGTACATGCCCATGACGCCGATCAGCAGGCCGATCACCCCGGCGGTGGCGATATCGAGCCACGGCAGTTTCCACAGGCCGGCCACGCCCGCCGCGCCCAGGCTGTAGGAAAGAATGGTGCGGATCTTGCCCCAGCGGCCCGGGTCCTTGTCCAGCTGGCGCAGCGCGGTATGGCCCTGCGCGATGCTCATGGTGCCGTTGGCCACCGCGTCGGTGATCTGGTCGGCGATGCTGAGTTTGTGCAGGTCGTTCTCGCCCGGTGCCAGCCGGATCACGCGGGTGATGTCGGAGGAACCGATCGCCTTGGTCGGGTCGCTGAAACTCAGGATCAGCCCGGTCGGGTTCGACCACGGCTCGCAATCCAGGTCCAGGCGCTGCGCCAGCGCGACCACCGCCGCTTCCAGCCGCTGCGCGGTGGTGCCATAGCTGTGCAGGCGCCCGGCCATTTCCGAAACGAACGCCACGCGCTGTGCGTAGGTGGCGGGTGGTGCAACGATGGTGGGGGCGTCGGCAGACATGCGCCGTAGTATTACCCGAACACGCCCCGGCCTGAAGAATCCCGGTGTCATCGTGCCGCGGCGTGCAGGCCCCGGCCTTGCCGACCGACGCGTTCAGCCCGGTCGGCGCATACGCGAGCCATGCACCCGGACAGGTTATGCTGCGCGCAGGACGCCTACATGACCTCAGACCAAGCCCCCCATCTCGAGCAGGATGCCCAGGAACCCGGCCTGATCCGGTTGTCTGGCCATTGGACATTGCGCACCGCGCTGGACGCGGCCGAAGTGCTGCGCGGCATTCCGGAAAAAGTGACCGGTCTGGATGCCAGCGGGATCACCCTGCTCGACTCGGCCGGCGTACTGCAGCTGCTGCGTGTCGCGCACCGCGCCGACCTGGGCGAAGACGCCGTGACGTTCCGCGAGGAGCATCGCGCGCTGGTCTCGACCATCGAGGAAGTCGCCGACGACCGGCCCAAGGCCAAGCGCGACTTCGGCGTGCTGGCCGCATTGGAGCGGCTCGGTGTCAGCGTGCACGGCATGGGCCACAACATCGTGGCGCTGGCCAGTTTCCTCGGCGAGAACCTGGTCAAGGGCGGGCGCCTGATCAAGGAGCCGCGCCGCTTCCGCCTGACCGCCACGGTCGCCCAGATGGAACAGGTCGGCCTGGATGCGGTACCGCTGGTGGCGCTGCTGTCGTATCTGGTGGGTGCGGTGATCGCGTTCCTCGGCTCGACGATCCTGCGCGACTTCGGCGCGGAGATCTACGTGGTCGAACTGGTCAGCATCGCCTTCCTGCGTGAGTTCGCGGTGCTGCTGACCGCGATCGTGCTGGCCGGCCGTACCGCCAGTGCGTTCACCGCGCAGATCGGTGCGATGAAGGCCCGCGAAGAAATCGACGCGATGAAGACACTGGGCCTGGATCCGGTCGACCTGCTGGTGCTGCCACGCTTGATCGCCCTGCTGATCACCCTGCCGCTGCTGACCTTCATCGCGATGGTCGCCGGCCTGGCCGGTGGCATCACCGTGGGCGCGTTCGATCTGGATATCCCGCCGCAGATGTACATCGCGCGGATGCACGACACCATGGAAGTGCGCAACATGCTGGTCGGTCTGTCCAAGGCGCCGGTGTTCGCGCTGGTGATCGGCCTGATCGGCTGTCTGGAAGGCCTCAAGGTCGAAGGTACCGCGCAGTCCGTCGGCGAGCGCACGACCTCCAGCGTGGTGCAGGCCATTTCGCTGGTGATCATCCTCGACGCGTTCGCCGCGCTGTGGTTCATGAAGATGGGCTGGTAACCGATGAACACCGATACCGCCCCGGCCCCTGACCGCGACGCTGCCGCCATCGATGACGGCGAACTGCTGATCCGCGTGCGCGGGCTGACCAACCGTTTCGGTGCGCAGGTGGTACACGACGGGCTGGACCTGGATGTGCGCCGCGGCGAGATCCTCGGCGTGGTCGGCGGCTCGGGTACCGGCAAATCGGTGTTGATGCGCAGCATCCTCGGCCTGCGCACGCCGGACGATGGTCAGATCGAGGTGCTCGGCGTCGATGCCCGCTCCAGCGACCCGGCCAACCGGCTGCATATCGAACGCAACACCGGCGTGCTGTTCCAGGATGGCGCGCTGTTCTCCTCGCTGACCGTGGGCGAGAACGTGCAGGTGCCGCTGAAGGAACATCACGGCGAACTGCCCGAGCGCTGGCATTACGAGCTGGCTCTGCTCAAGGTGAAGCTGGCCGGCCTGCCCGCCGATGCGATCAACAAGCTGCCCTCGCAGCTGTCCGGCGGCATGCGCAAGCGCGCCGGCCTGGCCCGGGCGCTGGCGCTGGACCCGCCCCTGCTGTTCCTGGACGAGCCCACGGCCGGGCTGGACCCGATCGGCGCGGCCGCGTTCGACCGCCTCATCAAGACCCTGCAGGAAGCGCTGGGCCTCACTGTCTTCCTGATCACACACGATCTGGACACCCTGTATGCGATCTGTGACCGGGTGGCGGTGCTGGCCGACAAGAAGGTCATCGCCAACGCCCCGCTGCACGAGATCGAACAACTGGACCACCCGTGGATCCAGGAGTACTTCCACGGACCGCGCGCGCGTGCTGCGCGCGATGCAAAGCACGAGAGCGAGTAAGCCATGGAAACCAAAGCCAATTACGTCCTGATCGGCGCTTTCACCCTGATAGTGGGCCTGGCGCTGCTGGCCTTCGGGCTGTGGGCCGCCAAGTACTCCTCCGACCGCACCTGGACGGAATACCGCGTGGTGTTCCGCGAGGCGGTCACCGGCCTGTCGGTCGGCAGCCCGGTGCAGTACAACGGCATCGCGGTCGGCTCGATCACCGAGTTGAACCTGGTCCCGGATGATCCGCGCCAGGTGGTCGCGCGGATCCGGCTGAACTCCAATACGCCGGTCAAGACCGACACCCGCGCCAAGCTGGCGATCACCAGCCTGACCGGCCCGTCGATCATCCAGCTCAGTGGCGGCACGCCGCAGTCCGCCGCGCTGACCGCGGTCAACAAGGATCCGGCCCCGATCATCCCGACCACGCCGTCGGCGCTGCAGAACATCACCGACGTGGCCAACCGCATCGTCGAGCGCATGGACCAGGTGCTGAGCGACCGCAACGTGGCCAGCATCAATGCGACCCTGGCCAACCTGGAAACGATCAGCGGCGGCCTCGCCGACCGTGACCAGGGCACCCAGGCGCTGCTGCTCAGCGCGCGCGACGCCGCGCGCAGCCTGGATGTCACCCTCAAGAGCACCAACGGCACCATCCAGCGCCTGGACAAGAACCTCGTGCAGCAGCTGCCGCCGATCCTGGACAAGCTGGAGACCACGCTGAGCAAGCTGGATTCGGCCGCCGGCAATGCCGACTCGATCCTTGGCGAGAACCGCGCCGCGATCAACAGCTTCGCCAACGATGGCCTGGCCCAGCTCGGCCCGACCCTGACCGAGCTGCGTGGCCTGATCCGCGACCTGCGCCGGGTCAGCGACCGCCTGGACAACAACCCGGCACGTTACCTGCTCGGCCGCGACGCACCCAAGGAGTTCGAACCCAAATGAGCCGCCCGACCTTCTTCCGGCCCCTGCTGCCGATCGTCCTGATCGCCGCGCTTGGCGGCTGCTCGCTGCTGGGCAGCAATGAACGCAGCGCGGTGACGATCTATTCGCCCGTGGTCCGCATCCAGGCCGACCCGGGCTGGCCGACCGTCGAGTGGCAGCTGGTGCTGGTCAAGCCCAGCGCCGCGCGCGTGGTCGACAGCCCGCGCATCAACGTGCGCCCGACCCCCTCTGAACTGGAGGTCTACAAGGGCGTCAGCTGGGCCCAGCCGGCCACCGACATGCTCGACGACGCGCTGGTGCGCGGCTTCGAGGATTCCGGCCGCATCAACGGCGTGGCCCGGGTCACCACCGGCATCCGCGCCGACTACAAGCTGGCCATGGACGTGCGCCGCTTCGAAGCCGATTACCGTGGCCAGGCCACGCCGACCGCGCTGATCGAAGTCAACGCGAAGCTGATCCACGTGATCGACCAGCGCGTCGTCGCCGATCGTACGTTCCGCCAGGAAAACCCGGTCGGCAGCACCGACGTCGCCCAGGTGACCGCCGCGCTGGAACAGGGGCTGCAGACGCTGACCACGAACGTGGTGGGCTGGACGCTGGTGACCGGCGAGCAGGATCACGCCCGCAGCGCGGTCATCCCTGCCCGGGTGCGTTGATCCAGCGGAACGTGAGATTCAGGCGCTCGGCCAGCGGTCGCGCGCTCTTCGGCAGGGAATGCTGATAATGGCGCTGGGTCTGCCCGCCCATCACCAGCAGATCGCCGTGGTCGAGCAGCACCTCGGCCTTCTTCGCATGGTCGTCCCGACGGCGCAGCAGGAACCGCCGCGGCGCGCCCAGGCTCAGTGACGCGATCACCGGCGCCGGTCCCAGCTCGGGTTCGTTGTCGCTGTGCCAGCCCATCCCGTCATCGCCATCGCGGTAGCGGTTGAGCAGCACGCTGTTGAACGCATGGCCGCAGAAAGCGGTTAACTGATCGCGCAGCGGCAGCAGCGCCGGATGCCAAGGCTGCGGCACGAACTCGGTACCGGAATAGCGGTAGCGCGCGGCCGGGTCGCCCATCCAGCAGCTCAGGCGCGGGGAGTCGACCTGGCGGCCGAACATGCGGATCCTGTGCACCTCCCACGGGATGTCGTCGCGGAGCGTGCGCTGGAGGGTGTCGGCGACGTCACGGGAAAGCCAGTGGCGGTGCCAGTGCACCTGGGCATCGGGGAGGTGGAGATCCATGGGATGAACGCTAGCACGCAGGGATTTGCCGGTGTGCGGCCAAAGCCCGAGAATGCCCCCACCTGTTGTAGCGTTGGAGCCCGCATGCCTGCTGTCGTTTTTCCCTGGACCAAGGTCCGTCGCGCGTGAGCACGATCAAGGCCAGGTTGCGCCAGGCGCTCTTCGTGGCGCTCCGCACCGGATTCCGGGTGCTGCCGCTGTCCGATGACCAGCGTGATCGGCTCCGCGCGCGCTTCCTGCGCAATCACGGCGACTGGGTCCCGCCGCCGCCGCGCGGCCGAATCGATGCCGTGCCCCGATCCGCCCATCGCCCACTGCTGCGCGCCGATGAGGCCGCGATCGGCTACGTTCCGCATCGGGTGGAGGCGCTGCCCGCGCAGCTGCCCGCCACACTAGTGGCGTTCTACCTGCCACAGTTCCATCCGTTCGCCGAGAATGATGCGTGGTGGGGCAAGGGGTTCACCGAATGGCGCAACGTCACCCGCGCCCTGCCCCAGTTCGAGGGCCACATCCAGCCGCGCCTGCCTGCGGACCTGGGGTTCTATGATCTGCGCAACCCGCAGATCATGCGCGACCAGGCGCAGTTGGCCAGCGAGTACGGCATCGGCGCGTTCTGCTTCTACTACTACTGGTTCAGCGGCACAACGTTGATGGAGGACCCGCTGCGCGAGTGGCTGGCCGATGACAGCATCGACCTGCCGTTCTGCCTGTGCTGGGCCAACGAGAACTGGGCCCGGCGCTGGGACGGTCGCGACGAGGACATCCTGATCGGGCAGCAGCACAGCGCCGAAGATGACCTGGCCTTCATCGCCCACGTCGCCGACTACCTGCGTGACCGCCGTGCATTGAAGGTGGACGGCAAGCCCATGCTGCTGGTCTACCGCCCGCATCTGCTGCCCGATGCACGCGCCACCGCCCAGCGCTGGCGGCAGTGGTGCCTGGACAACGGCATCGGCCAGATCCACCTGGCCTACGTACAGGGCTTCGAGCGCCCGGATCCGCGCGACATCGGCTTCGACGCCGCCGTCGAGTTCCCGCCGAACATGAGCAACCCGCGCTCGCTCACTGCCGACCAGTACCTGATCAACCCGGATTTCGAGGGCGACGTGCGCGACTGGCGCGAGCTGGCTGCAGAGATCGCCGCGCGTCCGCTGCCGCCCTATACGCTTTACCCCGGGGTCAATCCGGGCTGGGACAACGAAGCACGCCGCTCCGGCAAGGGCCGCGTCTACCTGCATGCCTCACCGCGCGGCTACGGCGACTGGTTGTCGACCACCGTGCACACGCGCCTGGCCGCAGTGCCGGCCGACCAGCGCATGGTCTTCATCAACGCGTGGAACGAATGGGCCGAGGGCGCTGTGCTGGAGCCGGATGCCCGTTTGGGACACGCGTACCTGCAAGCGACGCGCGATGCGCTGAATGCGCCGGCGGTGCAGGGCGTCGTGACCCGCCCCTGCGTGGTGATACATGCGTGGTACCTGGACGTGCTCGCCGAACTGCTTGCCGATCTGCGCGCCAGTGGGCTGGCGTGGAGGATCGTGATCACCACGACCGAAGAAAAACGCAACGACGTGCAGCGGGCGGTAAAGAATGCCCATCTCGATGCGGAGATCGAAGTGTTCGCCAACCATGGCCGCGACATCCTGCCCTTCCTCCAAGTCGCCGAACGTCTGTACCAAGACGGCGAGCAGGTCGTACTCAAACTGCATACCAAGAGGTCCACGCATCGCAGCGACGGTGAAGACTGGCGGCGCGAGCTGACCCGTCGATTGCTGGATGCGGACCGTGCGGGGCGGATATTCCAAGGCTTCGCCGAAGATGAATCGCTGGGCTTGGTGGCCCCGGAAGGGCACGTCCAGCCCCTGCATTTCTATTGGGGTGCCAACCAGCGCAACGTAGGCGCCCTGTTGGCCCAGCTTGGCCTGCCGGCGGCCGACATCGACACAGATACCTTCGTCGCGGGCAGCATGTTCTGGGTGCGCTTGTCGTCGCTACGGCCGTTGCTGGATGCGCATCTCTACTGTTCGGCATTCGATACCGAGGCCGGGCAGCTCGATGGCACGCTGGCGCACGCGATCGAGCGCATCATCTCGCTGGTGGTGCGTAGCGGCGGAAAACGCGAAGCGACAGCTGCGAGCCTGTTGGGCGAGGTATTCGATGCCGGTCAGCCCTACCGCTTCGCGCAGAAGGGCTGACTTCGCTCGCGGACCGCCCCGATGCGTCGGGGCGGCTTTCACATCAAGCCGTAGCGAACGCCACGCCGGTTTTTTCCTTCAGCTCATCGATGCCCACGCCCGGGGCCGCCTCGACCAGCACCAGCCCCTTGTCGGTGACATCGAACACGGCCAGCTCGGTGATGATCCGATCGACCACGCCCACCCCGGTCAGCGGCAGCGTGCACTCGGGCAGGATCTTGTGTTCACCGCTCTTGGCGGTGTGCTCCATCAGCACCACCACGCGCTGCACGCCGGCGACCAGGTCCATCGCCCCGCCCATGCCCTTGACCATCTTGCCCGGCACCATCCAGTTCGC
The DNA here is from genome assembly GCF_039673155.1 of Stenotrophomonas sp. TWI1149. Lineage (NCBI taxonomy): Bacteria > Pseudomonadati > Pseudomonadota > Gammaproteobacteria > Lysobacterales > Lysobacteraceae > Stenotrophomonas > Stenotrophomonas sp. TWI1149. Next base: position 193,272 of record NZ_JBDJLB010000009.1, on the reverse strand, counting down.
GAGGTCGCCCTTGTCGGTGACCTGCATCGCACCGAGGATGGCCAGGTTGATGTGGCCGCCCCGGATCATCGCGAAGCTGTCGTGACTGCCGAAGTAGCTGGCGCCCGCGCGTGCGGTCACCGTCTGCTTGCCGGCATTGATCAGGTCGGCATCCACTTCGGCCTCGGTCGGGAACGGGCCGATGCCGAGCAGGCCATTCTCGGACTGCAGCCAGACATCCACACCGTCGGGAATGTGGTTGGCGACCAGGGTCGGCAGGCCGATGCCCAGGTTCACGTAGGCGCCGTCGGTCAGTTCGCGCGCGGCGCGCTGTGCCATTTCATCGCGGGTCCAGGCCATCTCAGTTCGCCTCCTGGCGCACGGTACGCTGTTCGATACGTTTCTCGGGATGCGGGTTGTGCACGATGCGGTGCACGTAGATGCCCGGCAGGTGGACCTGGTCCGGATCGATGCTGCCCACCGGCACCACCTCTTCCACTTCCACGATGCACAGCTTGCCGGCCATCGCGCAGGCCGGGTTGAAGTTGCGCGCGGTCTTGCGGAACACCAGGTTGCCGGCCTCGTCGGCCTTCCACGCCTTGACCAGCGCGATGTCGGCGCGCAGCGCGGTCTCCATCACGTAGTGCTTGCCATCGAATTCGCGGGTTTCCTTGCCGTCGGCCACCACCGTGCCGTAGCCGGTCGCGGTGAAGAAGGCCGGGATGCCCGCACCACCGGCACGCAGGCGCTCGGCCAGGGTGCCCTGCGGATTGAATTCCAGCTCCAGCTCGCCGGCCAGGTACTGGCGTTCGAATTCCTTGTTCTCGCCCACGTAGGACGAGATCATTTTCCGGATCTGCCGGGTCGCCAGCAACTGGCCGAGGCCGAAGCCATCCACGCCGGCATTGTTGGAGATCACGGTCAGATCCTTGGCACCGGTATCGCGCAGCGCGGCGATCAGGGCCTCGGGAATACCGCACAGGCCGAACCCGCCAACCGCCAGTGTCTGGCCATCGGCGATGGCACCTTGCAGCGCCTCGGCCGCACTGGCGTACTGCTTGCCACGTCGCCCGGCGTTGTCTGGGGACTTGCTCATCTACGCCCTCACCTCGTTGATGGAAGCAGGCATTGTAGCCATTGCACGGGGGTTTCCCCGGCTTTAGCGTCCGCCGCCCACGCCCTACCCGGCTGAAAACGATTCCCACACACGGCAGCGGCTAGACTACTGCGCTGACTGTCAGAAGGACTAATAAATGACGCTCCCCGCATTCAAGGCGTACGACATCCGCGGCCGGGTTCCGGATGAACTGAACGAAGATCTGGCCCGCCGTATCGGCGTGGCACTCGCCGCGCAGCTGTCGCCCGGCACGGTGGTGGTCGGCCACGATGTCCGCCTGACCAGCGGTGCCCTCCAGGACGCCCTGGCCGCCGGCCTGCGCAGCGCCGGCCGTGAAGTGCTCGATATCGGCCTGTGCGGGACCGAGGAAGTCTATTTCCAGGTGGATCACCTGAAGGCCGCCGGTGGCGTGATGGTCACCGCCAGCCATAATCCGATGGATTACAACGGCATGAAGCTGGTCAAGGAGCAGGCGCGTCCGATCAGCTCCGATACCGGCCTGTTCGCGATCTCCGATGCGGTCGAAGCCGACCAGGCACCCGCCGCCGCGCCGACCGCCGGCCTGCAGTCGCATCCGGACAAGAGCGCCTACATCGCGCATCTGCTGAGCTACATCGAACCGAAGGCACTGAAGCCGCTGAAGCTGGTGGTCAATGCCGGCAACGGCGGCGCCGGCACGATCGTCGACCTGCTCGCCCCGCACCTGCCGCTGGAGTTCATCCGCATCTGCCATGAGCCCGATGGCAGCTTCCCCAACGGCATCCCCAATCCGCTGCTGCCGGAGAACCGCGAGCTCACCGCGCAGGCCGTGCGCGAGCATGGCGCGGACTTCGGCATCGCCTGGGATGGCGATTTCGACCGCTGCTTCTTCTTCGATCACAACGGCCGCTTCATCGAGGGCTATTACCTGGTCGGCCTGCTCGCCCAGGCGATCCTGGCGCGCCAGCCCGGCGGCAAGATCGTGCACGACCCGCGCCTGACCTGGAACACCGTGGAAATGGTGGAAGACGCCGGTGGCCAGCCGGTGCTGTGCAAGAGCGGTCACGCCTTCATCAAGGAAAAGATGCGTTCGGAGAATGCCGTCTACGGCGGCGAGATGAGTGCGCACCATTACTTCCGCGAATTCGCGTATGCCGATTCCGGGATGATCCCGTGGCTGCTGATCGCTGCGCTGGTGTCCGAATCCGGCCGCTCGCTGGCCGATCTGGTCGAAGCCCGCATGCAGAAGTTCCCGTGCAGCGGCGAGATCAACTTCAAGGTCGCCGATGCCAAGCGTTCCGTCGCCCGCGTGATGGAGCATTACGCCGCGCAGGCACCGGCGCTGGACCACACCGATGGCATCAGCGCCGATTTCGGCGACTGGCGCTTCAACCTGCGCAGCTCCAACACCGAGCCGCTGCTGCGCCTGAATGTTGAAACCCGGGGTGACGCGGCGCTGCTGCGTGCGCGCACCGACGAAATTTCCCAGTTGCTCAAGGACGCCTGAGGCGAGGCCCCGATCATGCAGAGCCTTCTTCCCGTCATTCTCTCCGGCGGCTCCGGCACCCGCCTGTGGCCGCTGTCGCGCGAGTCCTACCCCAAGCAGTTCCTCGCGCTGTCCGGCGAGCAGACCATGCTGCAGGCGACCTGGCAGCGCGTGGCACCGATCGCCGGCCGCGCGCCGCTGATCGTCGCCAACGAGGAGCACCGCTTCGTCGCCGCCGAGCAGCTGCAGCAGCTCGGCGTGGAACCGCAGGCGATCCTGCTGGAGCCGGTCGGCCGCAACACCGCACCGGCGATCGCCGTGGCCGCGCTGGAAGCGACCCGGGATGGGGATGACGCGCTGCTGCTGGTGCTGCCCTCGGACCATGTGATCGCCGACGAGGACGCATTCCGTGCCGCGGTGCTGCGGGCGGTTCCGGCTGCCGAGTCCGGCAAGCTGGTGACCTTCGGCATCGTGCCGACGGGCCCGGAAACGGGTTACGGGTACATCAAGGCAGCCTCCGGCGGTGACGTCCGTGCCGTCGATCGTTTCGTCGAGAAGCCGGATGCGGACACCGCGAGCGCCTACGTGCAGTCGGGCGAGTATTTCTGGAACAGCGGCATGTTCCTGTTCAAGGCGTCCCGTTTCCTGGCCGAGCTGGAGAAGTTCAATCCCGCCATGCTCGCCGGCAGCCGCACCGCCTGGCAGCAGGCGCGCCGCGACAACGATTTCACCCGCCTGGACAAAGAAGCCTTCGCCGCCGTGCCATCGGACTCGATCGATTACGCGGTGATGGAAAAGACCGCCGACGCCGTGGTCGTGCCGCTGGATGCCGGCTGGAACGACGTGGGTTCGTGGACAGCGCTGCGTGATGTGTCCGAGCAGGATGGAGAAGGCAACGCGCACCACGGCGACGTGATCGCGATCGATTGCCGCAACACCTTCGCCTACGGCGAGCGCCTGATCGCGCTGGTCGGCCTGGACGATGTGATCGTGGTCGAAACCGATGATGCGGTCATGGTCGGCAAGAGCGATCGCATGCAGGAGATCAAGCAGGTCGTCGCGCGGATCAAGGCCGAGGGCCGACCCGAAGCGACGTGGCACCGCAAGGTATACCGGCCGTGGGGCGCCTACGACTCGATCGACAACGGTGCCCGCTTCCAGGTCAAGCGCATCACGGTCAAGCCGGGTGCGACGCTGAGCCTGCAGATGCACCACCACCGCGCCGAGCACTGGATCGTGGTCAGCGGTACCGCGGAAGTGACCCGCGGCGAAGAAGTGCTGCTGCTCACCGAGAACCAGAGCACCTACATCCCGCTGGGCGTGACCCATCGGTTGAAGAACCCGGGCAAGCTGCCGCTGGAGCTGATCGAAGTGCAGTCCGGCAGCTATCTGGGCGAGGACGATATCGTGCGGTTCGAGGATACGTACGGGCGTACCTGAGCACGCGGACGAACCATGAAAAACCCGGCCAAGGCCGGGTTTTTCATGGCGGGTAGAGCCACGCCATGCGTGGCTGCCCTGCGCGGGATCCTGACTCCGCGTCAGCCACGCGTGGCGTGGCTCTTCCGCCGGGTCAGCAGTCCGCGATGACCCGCTTCAGGCCTTCCTGCCAGCGTGGCAGGGTCACGCCGAAATCCTGCTCCAGCTTCGCCACATCCAGGTGCGAATAGGCGGGGCGCCTGGCCGGCGTCGGATACTCGGCCGTGGTGATCGCCTCGACGGTCGGCGCGCGCGCCAGCACACCGGCGGCGACGGCCTCGGTGAAGATGGCCTCGGCAAAACCATGCCAGCTGGTCTCACCGGTAGCCGTCAGATGCCAGGTCCCCGACAGTGCGCCATCGTGCTGCAGCGCCTGTACGGTCACGTCGGCGATCAACGCTGCCGGCGTTGGCGTACCCACCTGGTCGGCGACTACACGCAACACATCGCGGTCCGCGCCCACCCGCAGCATGGTGCGCAGGAAGTTGGCGCTGTGCGAGGCATATACCCATGCCGTGCGGAAGATCAGGTGGCGCCCACCGGCCGCGCGGATGGCGTCCTCACCGGCCAGCTTGCTGGCGCCATACACGCCGAGCGGTGCCGTCGCGTCGTCCTCGCGATACGGGCGCGTGCCCTGCCCATCGAAGACGTAATCGGTGGAGTAATGCACCAGCGGGACGCCCGCCTGAGCGCACCAGCTCGCCAGCACACCCGGTGCCTCGGCGTTCGCACGGAAGGCGGCATCGCGATCTTCCTCGGCGCGGTCCACGGCGGTATAGGCCGCTGCGTTGACCACCACGCTCGGACGGAGGCGGTCCAGCAGTGCGGTCAGCGAGCCGGGCTGATCGAAGTCGGCCACCTCGCACGCGCTGCCATCGGGCAGCACGCCGCTGCGCGTGGTCGCCACGATCGCGCCCAGCGGGGCCAGCGCGCGTTGCAGCTCCTGACCGAGCTGGCCGTTGGCACCCAGCAGCAGGATCGTCACGGCTGATAGACCGGCAGGCGGTCCTCGGCGATGTCCTTCAGGAACGGCGCGGCTTCATCCTTGCCCGAGAGCGTTGGTGCGCTGATTGGCCAGTCGACGGCGACGTCGGCATCGTTCCAGCGTACGCCAGCGTCGAAATCCTTCAGGTACACCTCGGTGCACAGGTAGCTGAAGACCGCACGCTCGCTGAGCACGGCAAAGCCGTGTGCGAACCCTTCCGGAATCCAGAACTGCTTCTTGTTGTCCGCGCTCAGCACCACCGCTTCCCACTGGCCGAACGTCGGCGAGCCACGGCGGATGTCCACGGCCACGTCATAGACCTCGCCTTCGAGCACGCTGACCAGCTTGCCCTGCGGCCGCGGCCACTGGTAATGCAGGCCACGCAGCACGCCCTTGGCCGAGGTGGAGACGTTGCTCTGAACGAACTTCGTGGGCAGGCCGTGCTGACCGAAACGCTCGGCGTTCCAGGTCTCAAAGAAGAACCCGCGCTCGTCACCGAACACGGCCGGCTCGATCACGACGCAACCAGGCAGCTTGGTCTCGACAATTTTCACGGCACCACTCCTCGCACAGCCAGCGTGTGCAGATACTGGCCGTAGCCGTTCTTGATCAACGGTGCCGCCAACGCCTCCAGCTGCTCGGCGTTGATCCAGCCCTGGCCGAAGGCGATTTCTTCCGGGCAGCAGACCTGCAGGCCCTGGCGGGTCTGGATGGTCTCGATGAAGTTGGAGGCTTCCAGCAGCGACTGGTGCGTGCCGGTGTCCAGCCATGCATAGCCACGGCCCAGCGCTTCCAGATGCAGATTGCCCTCGCGCAGGTAACGCTGGTTGAGATCGGTGATCTCCAGCTCGCCGCGCGGCGAAGGCTTCAGCTCCGCGGCGTAATCGCTGGCGTTGCCATCGTAGAAATACAGGCCGGTGACGGCATAGTTGGACCGCGGCTTCTCGGGCTTCTCGACCAGGTCGATGACCTTGCCGGCCGTGTCGAACTCGGCCACGCCGTAGCGCTCCGGATCATTGACCCAGTAGCCGAAGACGGTCGCGCCGGTGTCGCGCTGGTCGGCGTTGCGCAGCACTTCGCGCAGGCCGTGGCCGTGGAAGATGTTGTCGCCCAGCACCAGGCAACTCGGCTTGCCGCCGATGAACTCCTTGCCGATCAGGTAGGCCTGCGCCAGCCCGTCCGGACTCGGCTGCACGGCGTACGCGATGTTCATGCCCCACTGCGAGCCGTCGCCCAGCAGGCTCTGGAACAGCGCCTGCTCGTGCGGCGTGTTGATGATCAGCACGTCGCGGATGCCGGCCAGCATCAACACGCTGAGCGGGTAATAGATCATCGGCTTGTCGTACACGGGCAGCAGCTGCTTGCTGACGCCCTTGGTGATCGGATACAGGCGGGTGCCCGAGCCACCTGCGAGGATGATGCCCTTGCGTTGAGTCATGCGGTTGTCCTCTGTCTGGTGATCACCGCGCTCAGGCGGTGGTGCCGATGCGCTGCAGGCGGTAGCTGCCGTCGAGCACGCCGTTGACCCAGTCCTGGTTGTCCAGGTACCAGTCCACGGTGAAGCCGATGCCCTGTTCGAAGGTGTACTTCGGCTCCCAGCCCAGCTGGTCCTTGAGCTTGGAGGCATCGATCGCGTAGCGACGGTCATGGCCCGGGCGATCGGTCACGTAGGTGATCTGGCTGGCGCGCAGCTGGCCATCCTCACGCGGGCGACGCGCATCGAGCAGGGCGCAGATCGCCTGCACCACCTCGATGTTCTGCTTCTCCGAATTGCCGCCCACGTTGTACGTCTCGCCGACCTGGCCCTTGGCCAGCACGGTGCGGATCGCTTCGCAGTGGTCGCTCACGAACAGCCAGTCGCGCACCTGCTTGCCGTCGCCATAGACCGGCAGCGGTTCGCCGGCCAGGGCCTTGGCGATCACCAGCGGGATCAGCTTCTCGGGGAAGTGATACGGGCCGTAGTTGTTGGAGCAGTTGGTGGTCAGCACAGGCAGCCCGTAGGTGTGGTGGAACGCGCGCACCAGATGGTCCGAAGCGGCCTTGGACGCCGAGTACGGCGAGTTGGGCGCATACGGGGTGGTCTCGCTGAACTTGCCGGTCTCGCCGAGGGTGCCATAGACCTCATCGGTGGAGACGTGCAGGAAGCGGAACGCCTGGCCCTTGTCGGCCGGCAGTGCCTTCCAGTAATCGCGCACGGCCTCGAGCAGCGCCAGGGTGCCGACCACGTTGGTCTGGATGAACGCGCCGGGGCCGTCGATGGAGCGGTCCACGTGGCTTTCCGCGGCGAAGTTCAGCACGGCATCCGGCTGGTGTTCGGCCAGCAGGCGGGCGACGAGCGCCGGGTCGCCGATGTCACCTTCGACGAATACGTGGTCCGGATTGCCGTCCAGTGAGGCCAGCGTCTTGAGGTTGCCCGCGTAGGTCAGCGCATCCAGGTTGATGACGCGCACGCCTTTGGCGACCGCTTCGAGGACAAAGTTACCGCCAATGAATCCGGCTCCGCCGGTGACAAGCCATGTGGGCACCAAAAGATTCTCCTTGAGTAGAGCTACCCGCGGATGGAAGCATCCCCCGCAGAACTAGACCCCCAAGGATACAGCGCCGCCGGCCGACGATCCTTAAACTGGACAATCAGGCTACGCTGCCACCAGGGTCCAGACTTTGATATCCGCCGGGAGCAGGCCCAACAGCGGGGCCAGCACGGCTAGAACCCCTGTGGTTGCCAGAGCCTTCGTAGCGGAAACAGAGCGGTCGTACCGTATCCGCGCGTACAATCCCCGTACGCTTATTGACCTCAAGGTACGGACGCTGTGTAAGCGCAGGCCCGCCCGTGCACCCAATGCTGCCATCGTCCGGTCATCGAGGTAGTGCACATGGGGGGAAGGGAAGCCCTTTTGCCACATCCGATCGAAGCTGGCTGGGAGACCAATGCCCGCCATCACCCTTGAAGTCCGGTACAGCACCCCCGTGCGCGCTGGGGCATTGATCACAATCATCCCACCAGGCAGAAGATGACGTGCACATGCGTGCAAAGCCGCAAGGATATCGGGGATGTGCTCCATGACGTCATTGAAAATGATGACGTCGAAAGAATCGTCTGCGGCCAACACATCTGGAAAGAAACCACGTCGAGCAGGCAGTCCTCGCGCAGTAGCCAGCTCCGCTACACGCGCGTCCGGTTCGATTCCCAGCACATCAAAATGGCCGGCCGCGGCTTCAAGAAACCAACCATGAGCGCAGCCAACATCCAGCAGCCTGGGGCGTCGACCGTCATGTGGAAAGCGAGCTGTCAGCTCCTCAGCAAGAATTCGGAAATTACGCTGCCGCAACGTTCCCAAGCCCTCTTCGCGCAGAACTTCATCCAGCACTTCGCGATCACCCTGGACGTCGATGTCGACCTGCAACGTGCTTCCCTCGTAGGTGCAGCGGGTACATTGGCGGTGCCAACCCTGAAGACCTTCGCTCAATGGTTGTTCGCAAGCAGGACAGTGACCGACTTCCATGCATTGGTCTCCTCAAGCTGGCCTCGGGTGGCGAGGCAGCGGAAAGTACGGACTCGCGATGGCTGGGGACGTACTGAAGCTTGAGGATACTAGCGACAGGGCAGGGAATCTTGCTGCAGGTGCAGCAGGCCTGCAGCCGCCATACGCATTCGCATGGTGGCCCTGCGCCAGTTAGAATCGCTGTCCCACCCGAGAACCGGTTGCTGTGTACAGAACCGGACGTTCCCCCCGTTATTGAAGGATCGAGCACCAGATGAAAATCCTCGTCGCGTACAAGCGCGTGGTGGACTACAACGTCCGCATTCAGGTCAAGCCGGACGGTTCCGGCGTGGTCACCGACGGCGTCAAACTTTCCCCCAACCCGTTCGATGAAATCGCCCTCGAAGAAGCGCTGCGCCTGCGTGACAAGGGGATCGCCACCGAGGTCGTGGTCGCCACGATCGCACCGGCCGATGCCCAGGCGCACCTGCGCAACGGCCTGGCCATGGGCGCCAACCGCGCCATCCATGTCGTGACCGACCAGGCCATCCAGCCGCTGACCGCCGCGCGCACCCTGCTCAAGCTGATCGAGAAGGAACAGCCGGACCTGGTCATCCTCGGCAAGCAGGCCATCGACGACGATGCCAACCAGACCGGCCAGATGCTGGCCACGCTGTGGGGCCGCCCGCAGGCGACCTTCGCCAGCAAGCTGGAGATCGCCGACGGCAAGGCCACGGTCACCCGTGAAGTCGACGCCGGCCTGGAAACGCTGGAAGTGGATCTGCCCGCCGTGGTCACCACCGACCTGCGCCTGAACGAGCCGCGCTTCATCAAGCTGCCGGACATCATGAAGGCCAAGGCCAAGCCGCTGGAGACCCTGCAGCTGGCCGACCTCGGCGTGGACGCCGCCGATACCTTCAAGACCACCCAGTACGCCGCGCCGGTCAAGCGCAGCAAGGGCGTGATGGTCAAGGACGCGGCCGAACTGGTCGCCGCACTCAAGCAGAAGGGGTTGCTGTAATGACCAAGATCCTCGTTGTCGCTGAACACCACGACGGCAAGCTCAACGCCGCCACCGCCAAGACCGTCAGCGCGGCCGCCGCGATCAGCGGCGCCAGCATCGACGTGCTGGTGCTGGCCGCCGATCCGGCCGCCGTGGCTGCCGAGGCCGCGCAGCTGGCCGGCGTGGCCAGGGTGCTGACCGTGGCCAACGCCGCCAACGCGCAGGCGCTGGCCCAGGTGCTGGCCCCGCAGATCGCGCAGCTGGCCACCGGCTACACCCATGTGTTCGGCCCCTCGACCACCTTCGGCAAGGACCTGATGCCGTGCGTGGCCGCCCTGCTCGGCGTCAACCAGGTCTCCGACCTGATGACCGTGGAAGGCAGCCACAGCTTCAAGCGCCCGATCTACGCGGGCAACGCCATCATCACCGTCGAGGTGCCGGCCGACCAGATCGTGGTCGCCACCGTGCGTGCGGCATCCTGGCCGGAAGCGGCCAAGGGCGGCAGCGCCAGCGTGGAAGCGGCCAGCGTCGATGCGGCCCTGCCGACCCACACCCGCTTCGTCGGCCTGGCGGCCGGTGCCACCGACCGCCCGGACCTGCAGAGCGCCAAGCGTGTCGTCTCCGGCGGCCGTGGCGTGGGCTCGGAGGAGAACTTCAAGGTGATCTTCCAGCTTGCCGACAAGCTCGGCGCCGCAGTCGGTGCCTCGCGCGCCGCCGTGGACGCCGGCTACGTGCCCAGCGACCTGCAGGTCGGCCAGACCGGCAAGATCATCTCGCCGGAGCTGTACGTGGCCGTGGGCATCAGCGGCGCGATCCAGCACCTGACCGGCATCAAGGACGCCGGTACCATCGTCGCGATCAACAAGGATCCGGACTCCCCGATCTTCGAGATCGCCGATATCGGGCTGGTGGGGGATCTGTTCACCCTGCTGCCGGAGCTGGAAAAGGCGCTTTGAGGCCTTCATCCACCTCAGACAGGGGCGCCGCGAGGCGCTCCCTGTCAGCCGGATGAGCGATGCCACATGATGCCGCGCCTTATTCGTTTCCTGCTGTCCGGTGGCTCCGCTGCTGCAGTCGAATACCTGGTGTTCCTCGGGATGCAGACAGCTTTCGGTAGCCGCTGGCTGCTCGTCAGTCAGTCGACCAGCTTCGCATGCGGCTTCGTAGTCAGCTTTCTTCTCAACCGCCGCTGGGTGTTCCGCAGCGAGAATACCTGGACTACCGAACTGGCGCGCTACGGTGCGCTTGCAGCAGTTAACCTGGTGCTGGGCAACTTCGCCATGGTGATGCTGGTAGACCATCTACACGTCCATGTCCTGCTCGCCAAGTTCATGGTGATGGGCATGATCGCGGCGTGGAACTACCTGTTGTTCTCACGACTGGTATTCAGGCCAGCTCCCGGCCCTAGATGACACCAACATGCGGGCCGGCGTCGCTGGCCCGCGGGTCGTCCTCGATTCAGGCGCGCTTGCCCGGCCGGAACGGGGCAAACAGGGGGTGCAGCACCTGACGCGGCACGCTGGCGATGTCATACCCGATGAATGCCAGCAGGAACTGTAGTCCGCTGACCACAGCAATCGACGGCAGGACCACCGTGCCGACAGCCGAGGCCTGCTGAGCCTCCAGCGCCTGCCACCAGTGCCAGCCGCCATAGAGCACGCCGCTGACCAGCAGAAGCAGCCCGGCAAGCAACTCGAACGATGCGATAGAGAGGTCACGCAGGAAATAGCGGTACCCGATGCGTTTGAAGAGATTCCTCGCATGCTTGTACGAGAATTCAGTCAGAACCTGACCAATCTTCAGATTGCTCTCTTCGTCACCATAGGTAGCGTCCATAGGCACGTCACACACAACCGCCCGCATGATGTTCAGGCGGAACAGGATGTCGGTCTCGAAGAAGTAGCGCCGGCTGATGGAGGCAAACGGAAGTCGGGCAGCGACATTGGCATGGATGGCCGTGTAGCCATTTGTGGGATCAAACACATCCCAGTAGCCTGTCGACGCCTTGGTCATGAACGACAGGCCAAGATTTCCGATACGCCGCACCAGCGGCATGCGGCGGATGTTGGACAGGTCCCAGAATCGGTTGCCCTTGGTGTAGTCCGCCTGGCCCTTCAAGATCGGCCCGATGAACAGCGGCACCAGCGTTGGATCCATCTGCCCATCGCCGTCCACCTTGACCAGGATCGACATGCCATCGGCTATCGCACGCTGGTAGCCCGTCATGACCGCTCCGCCTACACCCTGGTTCTGCTCATGGCGCAGTACCACCACGCGCGTGTCCCGCGCCTGCTGTTCGATGAAGTCACCGCTTGCGTCCGGGCACCGGTCGTCGACGCAGTAGATCGCATCAACTTCCGGCCCAATCGCGTCGATGACCCCAAGAATATGGCGGCGGACTTTGTAGCAGGGGATCACCACTGCCACCTGTTGGCGCGGCTTATCCGCCTTGACGTCAGACATGGGTAGCCTCGTTAGAATTCATTGGGCGGTCATGCCAGAACCCATGACCATGAACCATCCGGCCAATCACGAATACCGCCAGCAGCGTGCTGAGCGGCGCCAGGAAATAGTAGTAGCGGAAGTCGTTGGCCATTGACGTTGCGATCGGCAATACCATCTGCATCAGGATGAACAACGACAGGATCCAGAGCGGGCGCCGCGGCGCACTGAACACCAACAACGACAGCAGCAGCACGAAAGCTGGCAGCAGGTTCCACACGAACAGGTTCTGCGTGGTGCCGCGGGTATCCACAAACCGTGAAACGAACTTTCGCTGGAAATCGACCAGCATGCTGGGCCGTTCACCTCGTTCGAAGCGCTCGAGCACGTCGCATTTGTCGGGATCCATGCCGAAGACCTTCGGGCAGTTTTCCATGATGGCCAAGTCATAGAACTTCATGCCGCCGAAGGCGGTACTGGGTTGCAGCGTTGCAAGCATCATCTGCAGACGGTCGGAGCCGCACTGCGAGACATTGAGCAGACACAACCGTGCGGTACGACGCAGGATGAGGCGATAAGCCTCATCAAGCTCCTCAGCATCGGTGAGTACCACTTCATTCATCAGATAGTCCGGACGGTACTTCTCAGCGTAGTCCGGACCAAAGACGCGTGCGGCCAACGCCTGGTCCTGGCCTGGATCATTACTGGTATATCCACTCCGGTTCGACACCATGCCCAGGAAAGGGCCGGACACGGCTGAGATCTTCAGCTTGTTCAGATGCGCGACGTCATTCTTCACCAAGGGGGAAGCCGTGATCACTGACATGAACAACCAACCGACTACCGCAGCCACAAAGGCGGCTCGGTAAGGCCGTGCCGCCCACAGTCGACGGGCTCCGACGGCTAGAGGGAGCAACAGGAAGTTGATCGCCATTCCATGACGGGTGGCAACGATCAAGAACAGCGACAGGCCGAGAAGAACGGCGTCGCCACGCCCGGCGAGAACGCCAGTCTGGCGCGCCTGCAACACCAGCGTCGCCAGGAAAAGAAGACAGTATGCGCAGAGCACATCCTTCCAGATCATGCCCAGATAGAGGTAAGTGCTGGGCATTGCCGCCCAAAGCGCTACGCCAAGCAGAATCCATACCGGTCGGTTGACCATCCGCGCAAACAACGTCGCACTACGCAGGTAAAGTGTCCCGCAGAACACGATCTGCAACGTGGTGTAGATGCTGAAAGACTCGAATGGCACCGCCAGCCAGCGGATCAGCAGTGCATTGAGGACCGGATGGTACGAGGTGTACTCACCGCGGAGCGCCTCCTGGGTGATGAACACTGTGTCGTGCGTTGCAAACCCCGGCCAGGAAAACAGCCGCGCCACAAGCATTACGACGACACCAAGTGCGAGCAACGCCCCCGCGATACGCGGATGCTCGATGGGCAACAACCACCCCAGCCCGCGCTTCAATAGACCTTGTTTCATCACTCCCCCAAAACCTGCATGCAACTTTGCCAGCGACGGGTCACCGCCTCGTCGAACATATGCGGCCCCACGCGCGAAATGGCGCGTGCGGCAACCTCATCTACCGCAAGGCGCCGATCAATCAGTGCGACGATCTTCTCTGCCCAAGCGTCGTGCGTATTGTCGACCAGGATGCGATCTTCCTGCGCATCGTCAGCATAGGCCGGCACGTTTGATGCAAACGTCGCCAAGCCCATTGCAGCGTAGTCCAGCACCTTGATCGAACTCTTGCAACGGTTGAAACCTGTGTCGAGCAATGGCGCCACGCCCGCGTGGAAGCCACGGAGGCGCGAGAACCAGTGCACGAATGCGGGATAGGATGCCCCCACATGCGGCGGCGGGCTCAAACCTGCCATCCACGGACGGCTGTCGGTTGCAGCCGCGGTGACGCCAACGAGCGTCAACGAGAACGTATCGGGCCGCTCCTCCCATACCTGCCGCAGCGCCGCGTCGAGCAGAAGGAAGTCATCGTCATGGGTACGCGTTCCCATGTAGAGCAACCTTACCGTGCCTTTACCGGGAAGTAGCATCCCCGTCTCCGGTGCTGCCTTCCAAAGATCGGCATCCAGCGCATTGGGCATCCATTGTGCGGTACCACCGGCATCCTTGACGACATCGACCAACCTGCGCGTTGAGCACCAGGTGACATCGGACATTGCGATCGACATACGGACCGCGTCGATGACGACAGCGTAAGCCTCCCGCTCGGGATGCTCATCCATGGCCAACAGATTGTCGTCGAGGTCGTAGACAAGCGATGCCCCCCGCCGCCCCGCTTCGGCGATCAGCGCTAATCCTGACTCGGCAATGACCGCCCCACGATTCCACAGCACGAGGTGGGGCGCAAAAGCTTCGAGCTCTTCGGGCATCAGATACCGCACATCTGCAGCAAAGCGTTCAGTGAACGCGTGCAAGCGAATGCTGGCACACGGCGACATCACCGCACCGTAGCGCTCGGGTATTACGGCAACGCGCAGGCCGTACTGTGAACGAAGTGCGGGGCGTGCACCCATGCCAAATCGCTGGTTCATGCGCTTTCCTTTGCGTACAGACCTTCCATCCATGCAACAAGCGCCTCTACGGCCTCAGTCGCAGGTGCGTCATGCGCCAGCATCAGTGCATTCGGCACGCCCTCGAGCCGCTCGGTGAACGCACCGAGGCGGTTGGCGGCAATCGGCCTACCGTCACGAAGAGCGTGCGACAAGGTGTAGGAATAGGTTTCAGGCGCCTGCGAAAGGAAGAGGAAGGCGTCGGGATCGTAGGCCTTGATCAGCTCATCCAACGCATACTCCTCATACGGACCGCTCCAGCTGAAGCCTGGGTTCTTCGGCACTTCCGTCTGCGGGTATCCGATCAAATGGAACGCCAGCGGCGCCCCTACCCGTCGGGCTTCGTCGGCGATGGCCAACAGATGGTTCAAGCCCTTGTGCGGGGCCATCACCCCCAGCAGAAGCACGCGATACGGCCGCAGACCCCGCCCCAACCGCCCCGGATGCGCATCGATGTTCGACTCGTGGTAAACGGCCTGGACAGGAATGCCGGTGTAACGCTGCATCCGCTGCGCCGCATCCCGGCTCGGTGCCAGCACGGCCTGCGCGCCCAGAAGGGGCCACTGGTTATTGGCGCGCCAGTTGCGGATATCTGCCGCTCCATTGGACGGCCGCTCGGCGATGCAGGCGTCACAGCCATTCTCGGCCGGCTCGCCGCAATAATTCCCCGAGGCATCGGTAAGCGTGATCTGCGGGCAGATCGCATAGTTGTCGTGTACGTGGAAACTATACGGTAGACCCGACAAGGCTACTGCGCGCCGGACCGAGGGTCCAAATCCAACAAGGTGATGAATCTGCAGCGCACCTGCACCCAACACTTCCAGCAGCGCTGCCAGCTCTTCGGGCGTCCGGTAACGGAACAGGAACTCGAAACCGTCGAAGTCGGAGGCGTGGCTCACGTTGACCAGACCCGCGCCGTTGTTGTCTTCCATCGGGCGTACGATCACGACCTCGCCGGCACCAGCCAGCGAAGCCCGCATCGCCTGGACGGCGCGCTCTGTCCCCCCGCCCCAGGTGTGGGTCAGCAACACCGAAACCGGCCGTCGCCGCGCCTTCCACACCTGCAGGGTCAGTCGCACGCGCGCCGAGAAGCCTGGATCCATCGAGCAGAAACGAGCGACCTGCGAACCATAGTCCGGATAGCGCTCGTCAATGATCCTCTGGGCAATGATCTTGCCCGGCTTGCTATCGTCGGCAAAGCTGACCTCGCCCACGTGCTCGACGAACACGTCCATGGCCAATCGGTGGCGGAAACCCAGGCGCCCGGAGCGCATGCAGAAATCGTTCTCCTCGCCATAGCCCTTGCCAAAGGCCTCTGCGTCGAACAGACCGGCCTTCTCCAGAGCAGTGCGGGAAATCAGCATGCAGAAGCCGACGCCGGTCGGAACGTCCACGGCCACGCCAACATTGGTGCTCCGCGTCAGGTGGTCCAGCGCCGCCGCGTCCATCCCCTCGGGAAGCGCGTTGGCACCCAGCTGTGGATAGCTGCAGATGGTGGCGTTGTTGGACAGCGCCGTCACCGAGCCGACATCGGCGTCCAGATGGGCGACCATGCGATCGACCCAGTCTGCGGCAACAATGGTGTCGCTGTTGAGCAGCAGCGCGCCGATGCTGTCCGGCTGCTGCAGCGCATGTGCCATTCCAGCATTGACGGTCAACACGAAGCCCAGGTTCTGCGGATTCTCTGCCAGGCGCACCGATGGCTCACGGCTGGCAAGCTCTCGCAGGTAGGCGGTGACTTCCGGCTCGGGAGAGCAGTCGTTGTAGATGTGAAGCCGGGTACGCGTACGGTTGTGCGAGCGCAGCACCGAATCGATGCAGTTCCTTGTTTCTTCCAGGCCGCGATAGACCGGCAGCACGATGTCAACGACACCTGCGCTCAGCCCCCTATCCGCAACCGGTGCAGGAGGTACAAGATCCGCCAGCGACAAGGGGCGTTTGCCTAGTTCGCGGCCATCGTGACGCCCGACTGCCAGATAATGAGCCAGTGCGTTCATTCCTGACTGGGCGACGTCCGGATTCTGGTCGAGGTACTGTCGCGCGTTGAATTCAGGCCCCGGACTGCGCCCTTCCGCCGCGCCATGTTGGAAGAAATGGGCAAACGGATCATTGCCGCCCACGTCCGGGTAGGTCTCCACATACCAAAGCGGCACGAAGTAGGGATTTGGCAATCGCCCTTCGGGAATGCCGTCGTAGAGGAAGTGCAGCAACGGATTGGTGCCGCTATCGCGCACGTCCGGGTAGCGGTTGAGGTACCAAACCTGGTCGAACAAGGGATGCGGCGCCCCTGCCCTTCGGTAGTCGGTCAGGTACTTGCCCAGCACCGACTGCAACACGCCTGCCGAAGGCCCCGTCGCCCGACAATGGCGCGGATCAAACCAGGGGCTCGGAGCCAGACCCAGCCTCTCACCGATGAGGAGATACTGCATCAGCGCATCGAGCGGACTCGCCTCGAGACCGAAACGCGCGCAGTACCATGCCGGATCGAACAAGGGGCTGGGCGATTTTCCTTCAGCGTTGCCGTAGGACAGGAAATGACCTGGCCCGTCCGCGACGGCATCAGGCGCACGCAGGATGAAGCGCGCATACCAGTGCCAGTCGCAAACGCCCGCCCGACGGGCGACCAGCAACTTGAGGCGGTCTGGAAGCAGAACAAACCAGTTGATGGATAGCAGCTTGATCGCCACCCGCTTCAGGCCACGCTTGAGGAAAGTCTTGTCGATGGACATGTGGGTGCCTTGCGGATCCTCGTTGCTCAATGGCCAAGGACGCGGCGCCACCAGGGGCGCATGAGGAGATTCAGTTTTCGGTCCTGCTCATCCAAGCGCGGGACCACCGACGCCACGACGTTGGCGACCGACGCTTCGCGCGACTGATCCAGCGCCTGTCGTGTGTCGTTCATCTCTTCGATGACGCGACGCTCCAACGTCGACAAGCCCTGGGCGAGGCTGGGCAGCTGCGATTCGACAACGGCGTAATGCTCTTCGGTGACGTCGCTGCTCCGGTCGAGCAGCGCGCGCAGGCGAGTCTCCTCTGCGGTAAGCCGTCCGATCTCCCCGTGGGCGGCGATCAGACCCTGATTCACCCGCTCGATCTCCTCCACGTTCTTGATGTTGCGCCCCAGCGCATCGAAGAGCTGATTGATGGTCGCGAACTGTCCATTGCGCGAGGCCTCGGCAAGCCGCAGCAGGTCATCCGGCTGCTCCTCCCCAACCAGCAGCACGCCCAGCCCATGGGTGTGGGTGAACTCAAATGACGGAAACTGGGAGGACACCTCGCTCCAGTACTGCCATACCCCGAATCCACGCTCACGTACGCAGCTGTCATGGAACAGCACCACCGCACGTGGAGAGAGCTTGCAGCGCCAGGTTTCGAAGTCCTCGCGGACAGCTTCATACGTATGAAGCCCGTCGACGTGAAGGACGTCGATCGATCCGTCTGCAAAGTACTCCAGCGCCTGGTCGAAGCGCATCCGCATCATCTCGGAAATGCCCGCGTAGTGCCGCTGCTGGTAATCGCGAAGCTCCGCATGAATCTCATTGCCGTAGAAACCGGCATGCTCGTCACCCTGCCAGGTATCCACCGCGAACACGCGCGCGCTGACCTGCTGGGCTTCCACCGCTTGGCAGAACGCCAGGAACGACGCGCCGTTGTGCGTCCCCAACTCGACGATGCTTTTCGGGCGCACCACATCTACCAGCCAGCTGGCGAAGGGGATGTGCCCCAGCCACGCACTGTGCGGAAGCTTGCGAGGCATCATCAGCATGCTCGGCGACAACGGGAAATCAATCATTTCAGTCTCTATCACGGTAACGACGCCGCAGCGTCCGGATCGGCCAGCGCGGCCGCAATGAATGCATCGATGCTGGGGCTGCACAGCAGCGATTCGAACTGCCTGATTTTCTCGATCGACCAGTTCCACCAGGCGATACCCAACAGCTGTTCGATCTGTGACTCGCTGAACCGCATGCGCACGACGCGTCCAGGATTGCCGGCAACCAGGGCATAGGGAGGGACATCCTTGCTAACCACGGCGCCAGCACCTATACAGGCGCCATCGCCCACGGTGACCCCGGACAGAACCAGGGCGCCATGGCCGATCCACACGTCGTTGCCGATACGGGTGGTGCCCTTGCTGTGGGGGTGCCCGTCCTGCCCCGCGCCAGGAGAGCCGAATGCGATGCGCAGTGGATGGGTGGTGACCCAGTCCGTGCGGTGCTCGCCGCCACCGAAGATCAACACATCTTCGGCGAACGAGCAGAATGCTCCCACCTCAATACGCTCCCCTTCGCTCCACAGCTTGAACTTGGCGCCGCCATAGGTAAAACGACCGATGCTGACACGGGGGTCGTCGGTCGTCAGCGGTGGAATGAAACCGTGATTCATTCTGTTGTCCCTACCCGCTTCATGGTGACCTCATCGAAGGGAATGCCTACCAGGCCGTAGCGCAGCTTGGGCGACGCAACCTTGATCAATACCGCGTCGTGCAACCAGGCATGCTGGGTGTTGGCGAACGGATCACCGTCGGCAATTGACACGGTCATCGAGTAGTCGCCGTTTGGCAGCATCGGCAAGGTGAAGCGGAAGCTGGCTTCGAGAGTGGTGCCGGCCTCAACCTGCATGGGCGGTTGGATATACGTGAAGGTGTGCTCCCCAAACAGCGACTGACCCAGCCGATCCTTCACGAAGAAGCCGATCAGTGGGCTCGACAAGGCTTGATGCGCAGTGGCACGGACCCTGAGCAGAACCTCCTCGCCGCCAGCAAAGGAGGAAAGGGGCTGCCCTTCCAGACTGCCTAGAACCACCGAATCGATGCTGGCGACGCCGGATTGCCAACCTGCCGCGTTCGCGACATTGTCGAACATCTCCAATCGGGTGTCCTTCTCAACCTTCGCCTTCGGTTTCAGCGCTGTCGGCACCGTTTCACGGGCAACCTGGCGCGAGGTGATCTTGACCGAATCTCCATAGACCTCCTGCGAGCAGTACTCGATGTAGGCATTACAGGTCTCTTCTGCCGACCCATGCATAAGCATTTCGCCACGGTTGAGCCAAACCGCGCTCTGGCAGAAGTTCAGCACCGACGACGTGTCATGGCTTACGAACAGAAGCGTGCCGTTCTCACGGAACTTGCGCAGGAACCGCATGCATTTCTGCACAAAGATGGCATCACCAACGGCCAAGGCCTCGTCAATGACGAGGATGTCGGCGTCAACATGCGCGATGACCGCGAACGCCAAGCGGACATACATGCCACTGGAGTATGTTTTGACCGGCCGCTCGACGAAATCACCGATGTCTGCGAAATCGACGATGTCATCGAAACGTGCATCGATCTCCTCTCGAGTCAAGCCAAGGATCGACGCACTGAGATACACATTCTCCCGACCGGTGAATTCGGGATTGAAGCCAGCGCCAAGCTCCAGCAACGCTGCAACCCGGCCGTTCACTTCTACCGTGCCGGAAGTGGCCTGCAGCGTGCCACAGATAATCTGCAGCAAGGTAGATTTGCCCGAACCATTACGGCCGATGATACCCACCGTATCGCCACGACGGACCTCGAAGTCCACACCCTTGAGTGCCCAGAACTCCTGGAAATAGGAGCGCTGGGAAAGTCCAAGCGCACGGCGGAGCCGGGGCATTATTGCTTGACGGAGGCGCTGATGCGGTTGGTCGTAGATTTGGAAGCACTTGGTCACGCCGGTTACCCGGATTGCGACATCGGTCGGGGCATCAGAGGACATCAGCAAACCCCCTACGCATTTTCTGGAATGCGGCGAATCCGAGCCAGGCTACAAGCATCGCGCCCAGCGCATATTTACCCAACCCCACAAAATTCGGCGCATTCCCCCACAACAGAACCTCGCGCGACTGTTCGATGATGAAGGTCAATGGGTTCAAGTAAATGTATGGTCGCAAGCCCTCGGGAAGTGCCTGCACCGGATACAGGACAGGCGCCATGAACAGCATGACAGTGGTCAGAATGCCTGTGACCTGTCCGATATCCCGCAGATAGACCCCAAAGGCAGCAAGCAGCCATGAAATCCCCATCGTCCCGACGATCAGGGGCAGCACGACCACCGGCAACCACAGAGCAGTTATGGGAACGGAGCCACGAAGAACAACCTGCGCGATCAGCAGCACAAGCACGGAGACCAGCGAATGGAAAAGGGTTGCCCCCATCGCCACCCAAGGCAAGGTCTCCAACGGAAATATCACGCGTTTCACGTAGCTGGCATTGTTGAGTATCAGGCCCGGCGCACGATTGACGCACTCGGCGAACACACCATGCACGATGATTCCAACAAAAAGAATCACCGCAAAGTCGCCGTGACCATTTGCATCCAGACCCCAGCGGGCCTTGAACACCACTGAGAAAACGAATGTGTAGACGGCCAGCATCAACAACGGATTGAAGAAGGACCACGCCAGCCCAAATACGGAGCCACGATATCGGCTCACTACGTCACGCCGGGTCAACTGCCAGACGAGCATTCGATTGGACAGGAAGCTCCTTACAAGCGCCATCGGGGAGCTGCCGAACTCTGTATGAATGGCACTCATCAGACGGATTCCGCCAGTGCCCGTTCCAGATCCACCTGCAGATCCCCCAGCTCCTCCACCCCGACACTCAGCCGCACCAGCGCGTCGCTGATGCCCAGCTTTTCGCGGCGCTCCACCGGGATCGAGGCATGCGTCATCACCGCAGGATGGTTGACCAGGCTTTCCACGCCACCGAGCGATTCGGCCAGGGTGAACAGTTCGGTCTTCTCGCAGAAACGCTTGGCCGCGTCGAAACCGCCCTTGAGGACAATCGAGACGATGCCGCCGTAGCCGTTCATCTGGCGCGTCGCCAGCTCGTGCTGCGGGTGCGAGGTCAGGCCGGGGTAAATGACCTTCTCGACGGCCGGGTGCTTTTCCAGCCACTGGGCCAGGGCCAGCGCGTTGGCGCAGTGCGCCTTCATGCGCAGCGGCAGGGTCTTCAGGCCGCGCAGGGCCAGGAAGCTGTCGAACGGGCCCTGGACGGCACCGATGGAGTTCTGCAGGAAGGCCATCTGCTCGGCCAGCTCGGCGTTGTCGCCGACCACGACCATGCCACCGACCATGTCCGAGTGCCCGTTGAGGTACTTGGTGGCCGAGTGCAGGACCAGGTCCGCGCCCTGCTCCAGCGGACGCTGCAGCATCGGCGAGGCGAAGGTGTTGTCGACCACCACCAGCAGGCCGTGGCGCTTGGCGATGGCGGCCACCGCGGCGATGTCCACGATCTTCAGCATCGGGTTGGTCGGGGTTTCGATCCAGACCATCTTGGTCTGCGGGGTGATCGAGGCCTCGAACGCGGCCAGGTCGGTCAGGTCGACGAAGCTGAACTGCAGGCCGGCGGTGCGCTTACGCACGCGCTCGAACAGGCGGAAGGTGCCGCCGTAGATGTCGTCCATCGCCACCACGTGGCTGCCGGCATCCAGCAGTTCCATCACCGTGGAGCTGGCGGCCATGCCCGAGGCGAACGCGTAGCCGCGGCTGCCGCCTTCCAGGGAGGCCACGCAGCGCTCGTAGGCGAAGCGGGTGGGATTGTGGGTGCGCGAATACTCGAAGCCCTGGTGTTCGCCGGGGCTGGACTGGGCGTAGGTGGAGGTCGCGTAGATCGGCGGCATCACCGCGCCGGTGCTCGGATCCGGCGATTGGCCGCCGTGGATGGCCAGCGTGGCCAGGGCGAGCGAGCGGTCGCCGTGCCCGGAGGAAGCGTGATCGGACATGTTGTTTCCCGGCAAGGGGAGCCCCGACAGGGGCCCCCGCAAAAGGAGCGGAAGTCTATCAGCGGCGGCTTAATCGGCCGTTGACGCGGATAAACATGGGTTCATTGCGACATTACGGCCTACTGTACGCGCCGGCGCAGGTAGTTCAGCAGGTCGATCCGGGTGATCAGGCCGAGGAAGTTGGCGCCATCCATGACGATGGCGACCTGGCCACGGTCGAACACCGGCAGCAGGGCCTCGATCGGGGATTTCACGTCCAGGCGGTCCAGCTTGCTGACCATCGCGGTGGCGACCGGGTCGCGGAAACGGGCTTCGTCGCCGTAGACGTGCAGCAGCACGTCGCTTTCATCCACGATGCCGACCAGCTGGTCGCCGTCCATCACCGGCAGCTGCGAGACGTCATACAGCTTCATGCGCTGGTAGGCCGTGGTCAGCAGGTCGTTCGGGCCGATCACCACCGTGTCGCGCTGGCCGTACGGGCGCAGGATCAGATCGCGCAGGTCACCCGACTGCGGGCGCTCCAGGAAGCCGTTGTCCAGCATCCAGTAGTCGTTGTACATCTTGGAGAGGTACTTGTTGCCGGTATCGCAGACCAGCACCAGCACCTTCTTCGGGGTGGTCTGCTCTTTGCAGTACTTCAGCGCCGCGGCCAGCAGGGTGCCGGTCGAGGAGCCGCCGAGGATGCCTTCCTTGCCCAGCAGCTCGCGCGCGGTGTGGAAGCTCTCGGCATCGCTGATCGCGTAGGCCTTGGTGACGCGGCTGAAATCGGCGATCGAGGGCAGGAAGTCCTCGCCGATGCCTTCCACCAGCCAGCTGCCCGACTTGTCGTTGAGCACGCCGTCATTGATGTATTCGGCCAGGATCGAGCCGACCGGATCGGCCAGGACCAGCTCGGTCTTCGGCGAGAGGGTGGAGAAGGCGCGCGAGAGGCCGGTCATGGTGCCCGAGCTGCCGCAGCCGAACACGATCGCGTCCAGGTCGCCGTCCATCTGCGCCAGGATTTCCGGGCCGGTGCCGAACTCGTGCGCCGCCGGGTTGTCCGGATTGCCGAACTGGTTGATGAAGTAGGCGCCGGGGGTTTCCTCGGCCACGCGCTTGGCCATGTCCTGGTAGTACTCGGGATGGCCCTTGGCCACGTCCGACCGGGTCAGGCGCACTTCGGCACCCATCGCCTTGAGATTGAAGATCTTCTCGCGGCTCATCTTGTCCGGCACGACCAGGATCAGCTTGTAGCCCTTCTGCTGGGCGACCAGCGCCAGGCCCAGGCCGGTGTTGCCGGCGGTGCCCTCGACCAGGGTCGCGCCCGGCTTGAGGTCGCCCCGCTGCTCGGCGGCTTCGATCATCGACAGGCCGATGCGGTCCTTGATCGATCCTCCGGGATTGGCACTCTCGAGCTTCAGGTAAAGCTCGCAGACGCCGGTATCCAGGCGCTGGGCCTTGACGATCGGGGTCTGGCCAATGAGTTCGAGTACGGAGGAGTGGATTGCCATCGGTTCACATCGATTCGCGCCGCAATGCGGCCGGACCGGTGATTATCCGACGGTTGGCGGCGAAAGTCAGGTTGCCGCGTTCATCGACCTTGCGGCCGCTTTCCCGCTTCGGCGGGAGATCTGGAGCGGCGCGGACGGCACCGGTCGACGAGGTGACCGGAACCGCCCGCGACGTAGGGGCTGACAGACGTAGGGGGTAAAGGCGTCAGTGCACGGGGGAGGCGTACATCCGTTCCAGCTTCTGCTTGGCCAGCAGCTTCTCACGCTTCATCTGTCCCAGGGTGAGGCGGTCTATCGGAAGTACGCCCAGCTCGGCATCCATGCACTTCTTGTTCAACTTCTGGTGCCGTTCGTAGAGCGCCTTGAATTCCGGATCCTGCTTGCGCCGTGCGTCGATGTCGCTCTGGGGCTGACCTTCAAACATGATGAACCTCCTATCGCTTCTGCAGAAACAAGAACGCCCCGGCCTGACGGCACGGGGCGCTGCTTGGGGCGGAGTGCCGGGCAACCCTGACCTGCGAACCCGCAGCGGCGTCCAGTTCAACCTGGACCTCGGACTGCTGTGATTCGTGGCGCTGGTGCATTGCCGGCCCTCCAATCGTCCAGGCCGCGGAAGGCGACCCGGACAACTGACCCTACGCTTGCTTCGAAGCCGGTTCAACCCTTTCAGACGATATCGTCGAGCCCGCCTAGGCGGGGTTCAGGCTGAACACGCAGAACAACGGAAATTAAACAAAAACAACCAGTTGCGTCATGCCCGACGGGCATGACGCGCTGCCGGCCGGGCATCACGGCGCGATGATGACCTCGGCCGAACGCGCCTTGGTCGCCGCCGCCTTCTTGCCGCTGACCTGCAGCCGGCTGGCGCTCACGCCGGCGGCCACGAGCGCGTCGCGCAGGGCCTCGGCGCGCTGCTGGCCGACACCGGCCGCGGCGTCGTAGGCCTCGATCCGGACCCGGCCCTTCTTGCCGATGTTCAGGTACTCGGCCAGCGCCTTGGCCTGGCCCTTGGCCCCGCCGGACAGGCTGCCCTTGCCGGCCGCGAAGGCGTCGCCGTTGAAGGTGAACACTTCGCCACGGCTGTCGAATCTGGAGCCCGGCAGCTTGCTGCCCGCCACCAGCTCGGCTTCTTCACGGGCCAGCTTGGCTGCGTTCTGCTGGGCCGCGCTCAGGCGGGCGGTCTGCTTGCCGGCCACGCTGGTGAGCGCGGTTTCAGCGTCCTGGCGGGCCAGGGCTTCCTGTTCGGCCGCCTGGCGCAGGCGTTCGCTTTCCTCGGCCTGGATCTGCGCCTGGACGCGCAGGCGCTCGGCTTCCTGGCGGGCCCGCTGGGCATCGCGGCGGCTGGCTTCGATCAGCAGCTCGCTGCGGGTGCGTTCGAGCTGGTCGACCTCACGCTGGGCCAGGGCGGCGCGGACGCTGGTCTCGGCGATCTCGACCCGGCGCTCGGCCAGGTAACGGGCCTGGTCCAGATCCCGGCGCTTGGCCTTGGCCAGATCGGCCACGGCCTGCTGGGCCTGCAGGCGCTCGAAGGCGGCCAGCTGGGCCGCATCCGGGTTGGCCTGGATTGCCATCAGGCGCTGGGTCAGCTGGGCCACGGCGGGGTCATCGGCGGCCTCGACCAGCAGCGGCAGGCTGAGGCTGACGGCCAGCAGCAGACAGGGCATGCGCATCTTGGTGGACATCATCAGCGGTCTTCCCCGGTGGCGAGCTGGCGCTGCAGCTGGCTGACTTCATTGCGACGCAGCTGCAGCTGGGCGGTGGCGGTGGCTTCCTCGCTGCGGGCGCGGGCCAGGTCCGCATCGACCGTGGCGCGAACGGCCAGCATCGGCGCGTTCTTGCGCTCGCGGCGGTCGCCGGCCGCGCGCTGGGCCTGCTCCAGGCCCTGGCGGGCCACGGCGATCAGGTCCGGGGCGTACTGGTCGGCATCGGCCTGGGTGGCCTTGTCGACCGCCTGCCGGGCCTGCATCAGTTCCAGGGCGCCATCCTGCGCCTGTGCAGCACCAGAGAGCGCGAATGCGCACACCGTCACATACAGGGCCCGTCGTATTTGTGCGAAGCTAGGTTTCATTGGGGGTGCCGTCGCCAGAGTTGTGTGCGCGGCCATTGTCGGAAGCCTGCGGTGCGCTTGCAATGGCAAGCCGCTGATTGTTGGGGAAACATTTCGCATGGATATCGGCTATTTCCTGAAGCTGATGACCGAAAAGAACGCGTCGGACATGTTCTTGACGACCGGAGCACCGGTATACATCAAGATCGAGGGGAAACTCTATCCGCTGGGCAATACCGGGCTGCCGCCCGGGATGGTCAAGAAGATCGCCTACTCGTTGATGGATGAAGGCCAGGCCCCGCAGTTCGAGCGCGAGCTCGAGCTCAACATGGCCATTGCCCTGCCCGATGCGGGACGCTTCCGCGTCAACGTGTTCAAGCAGCGCGGCGAGGTCGGCATGGTGATCCGTGCGATCCGCAGCAAGATCCCCAGCATCGAAGAGCTCAACCTGCCCCAGGTCCTGAAGGACGTCATCATGACCCCGCGCGGGCTGGTGCTGGTGGTCGGCTCGACCGGCTCGGGCAAGTCGACCTCGCTGGCCTCGATGATCGACCACCGCAACACCACCACGACCGGGCACATCCTCACCATCGAGGACCCGATCGAATACCTGCACAAGCACAAGATGTCGATCGTGAACCAGCGCGAGGTCGGGCTGGACACGCACACCTTCCACGACGCGCTGAAGAACGCGATGCGTGAAGCACCCGACGTGATCCTGATCGGCGAGATCCTGGATGCGGAGACCATGGAGGCGGCGATCGCGTTCGCCGAAACCGGGCACCTGTGCCTGGCCACCCTGCACTCCAACAACGCCGACCAGACCATCGAGCGCATCCTCAACTTCTTCCCCGAGAGCGCGCACCGCAACGTGCTGATGAACCTTTCGCTGAACCTGCGCGCGGTGGTGTCCCAGCGCCTGGTCAAGGGCAAGGATGGGCGCCGCCTGCCGGCCACCGAGGTGTTGATCAACACGCCGATGATCCGCGACCTGCTGCGCCGCGGCCAGGTGCACGAGATCAAGGCGGCAATGGAAGCGTCGCTGGAGGAAGGCATGGAGAGCTTCGACCAGTGCCTGTTCCGGATGGCCAAGAACGGCATCATCGAGCAGGAGGAAGCGCTGCGCGCGGCCGACTCGCGCGATGGCCTGGCGTTGAAGTTCCGGCTGTCCGAAGGCGGCAGCGAGCACGACCCGTACGCGGATTATTCGGCCAGCTCGGCACCGGCGATCACGCACGGGTTCTAACAGGTCCCACCGTTGGTGGGGGCAATTGACACGGCGCATCGACCAACGGTCGATGCCTACCCGTCTGCCTGCGTCGATCGGTCCATGCCCACCGTCACCCTGCGTCGATCTGACGCTCGGGCCGCGCCGCGTCGAAGGCCGGCAGCGCCAGGCAGGCGGCTTCGATCCGCTGCAGGGTCGGGTACGGCGCCAGATCCAGGCCGAACCGGTGCGCGTTGTACAGCTGCGGCACCAGGCAGGCATCGGCCAGGCCGGGCTGGTCGCCATGGCAGAACGTGCCCGTCGCGGCATGGCCGGCCAGCAGGGTTTCCATCGCCGCCAGCCCCTCCGCCATCCAGTGCAGCGTCCATTGCGTGCGCGCCTCGGCGCTGGCCTGCAGGGTGCGCTCCAGGTACTGCATCACCCGCAGGTTGTTGAGCGGGTGGATGTCACAGGCCACCAGCTGGGCCAGTGCCCGCACGTGCGCCCGGCCCTTGGCATCGCCGGGCAGCAACGGCGTGGCCGGGAATACCTCATCGAGGTACTCCAGGATCGCCATCGACTGCTGCAGCACGCGCTCGCCATGGCGCAGGGTCGGCACCAGTTCCTGCGGGTTGAGCGCGGCATACGCCGCGCTGTGCTGTTCACCGCCTTCGCGGACCAGGTGCACCGGGGTGATCCGGTGCGGCAGGCCCTTGAGGTTCAGCCCGATCCGCACGCGGTACGCCGCGCTGGACCGCCAGTAACTGAACAGTTCGATCGGGTCCATGACGGTCTCCGCAGCGGCGCTCAGGGCCTGGAGGCCTGCTCGATGCGCTGCTCGATCGCACCGAAGATGCTCTCGCCGGCGCCATCGAACATTTCGATCCGCACCACGTCGCCGAAGGACATGAAGGGCGTGCTCGGCTTGCCGTCGCGCAGGGTTTCCACCGTGCGCTGTTCGGCGAAGCAGGAGGCGCCCTTGCTGGTGTCTTCGTTGGCGATGGTGCCCGAGCCGACGATCGCACCGGCGCCCAGCGGGCGGGTCTTGGCCGCATGCGCGACCAGCTGGGCGAAATTGAACTGCATGTCCACGCCTGCTTCCGGCGCGCCGAACCAGGTGCCGTTGACATGCGTGACCAGCGGCAGGTGGACCTTGCTGTCCTGCCAGGCCTCGCCCAGCTCATCCGGGGTAACGAACACCGGCGACAGCGCCGAACGCGGCTTGGACTGCAGGAAGCCGAAGCCCTTGGCCAGTTCGCCCGGGATCAGGTTGCGCAGCGAGACATCGTTGACCAGGCCGATCAGCTGGATATGGCCGGCGGCCTGCTCGGGCGTCACCGCCATCGGCACGTCGTCGGTGATCACCACCAGCTCGGCTTCCAGGTCGATGCCGTACTCCTCGCTGAACACCTTGACCGCATCGCGCGGGCCGTAGAAGCCGGCGCTGGTGGCCTGGTACATCAGCGGATCGGTGTAGAAGCTCTCCGGCACCTCGGCGCCACGGGCGCGGCGCACGCGGGCCACGTGCGGCAGGTAGGCGCTGCCGTCGACGAACTCATAGGCGCGCGGCAGCGGTGCGGCCAGCGCCTGCAGGTCGATGTCGAACACGCCGTCGGCATCGCCGTCGTTCAGCGACTCGTACAGAGCGTTCAGGCGCGGCGCAAGGTGGCTCCAGTCTTCCAGGGCCTGCTGCAGGGTCGCCGCGATGCCGGTGGCGCGCACGCCCTGGCGCAGATCGCGCGAGACCACGATCAGGGTGCCGTCGCGGCCGCCTTCCTTCAAAGAACCAAGCTTCATGGGTGGGTATCCGGGATCGCAAAAATAGGTTTCAAGTGTAATCAAATGGTTGGTGGGCCGACCAGCTGCACCGCCGCATCGCTTTACCGTAATGCATTGCCGACGCGCAGGAGCAGCCACGCATGGCGTGGCTCTACTGTTCCGTCCCCCTGCTCCCAAGCTGAACAGGGGCATTTGGTATGGGTCTCAAACATCCGTTAGACTATCCGGGTCTGCAGCGGCCGTCCGTTTCCCTTCGGGATCGCCGGCGATATGGATCAAACGATCCGTCGCCCGCCCCCACTCCGACGCCATTCGTCATGCATTCCAGTCTGCGCACCGCGTCGACTGCACCCAATTCTCGCAGCGCGGTTTACGGGAACGCTCCGAGTCAGCCGATCACATTGATCTGCCTCGCGTCCGGCCATTCGGCCTGGCGTTACTTTGTCTTTGGAGCTTCCACCCGATGTCTTTTGAATCCTTGGGCCTTGCCCCGTTCCTGCTGCGCGCGTTGGCCGAGCAGGGCTACGAAACCCCCACCCCGATCCAGGAGCAGGCGATCCCGCTCGCCCTGGAAGGCCGCGACCTGCTGGCCGGCGCACAGACCGGTACCGGCAAGACCGCCGCGTTCGGCCTGCCGCTGCTGCAGCACCTGGGCACCAACCCGCAGGCCGTCGATGGCCCGCGCCGTCCGCGTGCACTGGTGCTGACCCCGACCCGTGAGCTGGCTACCCAGGTGCATGACAGCCTGCGCGGCTACAGCAAGTACCTGCGCATCCCGAGCGCCTGCATCTACGGCGGCGTCGGCATGGGCAACCAGTTCGACGTGCTGCGCCGTGGCGTGGACCTGCTGGTCGCCTGCCCGGGCCGCCTGATCGATCACATCGAGCGTCGCAGCGTCGACCTCTCCGGCATCGAAATCCTGGTGCTGGACGAAGCCGACCGCATGCTCGACATGGGCTTCCTGCCGTCGATCAAGAAGATCCTCGCCAAGCTGCCGCGCCAGAACCGCCAGACCCTGCTGTTCTCGGCGACCTTCGAAGAGAGCATCAAGCAGCTGGCGCTGGAGTTCATGCGCAACCCGGAGCAGATCCAGGTCACGCCGAAGAACACCGTTGCCGAGAACATCAGCCACCGCGTGCACCCGGTCGATGGCCCGCGCAAGCGCGAGCTGCTGCTGCACCTGCTGGCCCAGGACAGCCGTGAGCAGACCCTGGTGTTCGGCCGTACCAAGCACGGCTGCGACAAGCTGGCCATGTTCCTGGACAAGTCCGGCATCAAGACCGCGGCGATCCATGGCAACAAGAGCCAGGGCCAGCGCCTGCGCGCGCTGGGCGACTTCAAGGCCGGCCGCGTGACCGTGCTGGTCGCCACCGACATCGCCGCGCGCGGCATCGACATCAACGAGCTGCCGAAGGTCATCAACTATGACCTGCCGATGGTGGCCGAGGACTACGTGCACCGCATCGGCCGTACCGGCCGTAACGGCTCGACCGGCCAGGCGATCTCGCTGGTGGCGCAGGACGAAGCCAAGCTGCTGCGCCAGATCGTGCGCCTGCTCGACAAGGACATGGACATCCGCGACGTGCCGGGCTTCGAGCCGCAGACCCCGATCCGCTGGGGCAACAGCGCGCCGGGCAAGGCCGAGCTGCCGGGTGGCGATCGCTCGCCGCGCAAGCACGCGCGTCGTCCGCATGCCGAGGCTCCGCGCCACGCCCATGCCGGCCCGAAGAAGACCGGTGGCGGCCAGCGTGATGGCGCCGGCCGCGGTGCACCGCGCGGTGGCCAGCCGCAGGGCCAGCGCCGTGGCGGCGGCAACGCCGGTGGCGGCCGCAGCCAGGGCGGCGGTGGCGGTCGCGCCAGCTGATTCCTTCGGGCATCGCTGAGACGCAAAAAGGGCGACGCATCTGCGTCGCCCTTTTTTTGTTTGTCGGGAGCCGGCCAGCGGCCGGCACTACCTGCCCGGCCCCCGGTCGGTGCGCCTGCTTCAGAAGCTGTAGGCCACCGTGATCCGCGCATTGCGGCCTGGCTCGCTGTAACGGCCGATGCCCTCATCGTTAACGTAGCCGTACAGCGTGTTGGTGCCCTTGTTGATGTTGCGCACGCGCTGCCAGAGGTAGTACGCCTCGTTGGTCAGGTTGTAGATGCCAGCGCTGAGCTTCCACTGCGGGGTGACGTTCCAAGTCCCGTACAGATCCAGCACGGTGTAGCCATCGGCCTTGTCGACGAAGGCTGGCGTGGTGACCTTGCCGGTGGCGTCGGTGGTGTAGGCGTCCCTGGCCTTCTTGGCCACGGCATGGGTCACGCTGGCGGTGAGGTTCCACACCGGCGAGGGGGCATAGCGCACGCCGAGTACGGCGCTGGCCGGCACGATGCTGTCGAGCGGATCGCCATTGCGCTTCTCGCCTTCGCTGTAGGAGGCGGCCAGGCGCGAGGACCATGCATCGCTGATCTGCCAGCGGCCCTCCAGCTCCACGCCCTTGACCGTCACTTCGCCCGCGTTGGTCGGCATCGTGTAGTTGCGCGAATACAGCACCGGGCCGGTCGCGGTGGTGCGGAAGCCACCCGGTACCGACTGGACCAGGTTGGTGTACTCGATGAAGTTCTCGTAGCGGTCGCGGAACACCGACAGGCCCAGCTGCGCGCGGTCCGTGCTCCAGCGGTAGCCGAACTCGAGATTCAGGCTCTTTTCCGCCTCCAGGTCCGGATTGGATACGGTGTCGTTGAGCAACAGCGGCTGGCCGTTCTGCGCATTGATCACCTGGGTGGCGCTGGTCGGCGAGTACATGTCCGCCACGGTGGGCGCACGGAAGCCACGCCCCACCTGGGCCCACAGCGCGTGGTCGGGCAGGAAGCGGTATTCGGCGCCCACTTGCCAGGTCGCCGAGGCGAAGCTCACGTCACGCACGGTGCCGGTGCGGTCCACGAAAGTGGCGTCCACATGGGGTGAGTAGTCGTAACGGTCGTAGCGCGCCCCCGCGCTGAGGGTCAGGCGTTCGTCGAGCAGCTGCACGCTGTCGCGCAGGTACAGGTTCCAGGCGGTGACGTCGGTCTTGGGCACCTGGCGCGGATCGATCTCCACCGAGGCCACGGCCCCGGCCGCGTTCCAGCGCGTGTCGACCGCGGTGAAATCGATGTCGCGCTGCTGCCAGGCCAGGCCGTACACCACGTCATGGCGCGCGCCCGCGGTGGCGAAGACCCTGCTGAAGTCGGCCGCGGCACGGTCCAGGGTCTGCTTGGTGGAGCGGTTCTCGCTGCGCAGGCACGGTGTGGCGCCGCCCGGGCAGCCGCTGCCGGCCACGATGGTGGTGATGCCACGGCTGTCGGTGACCTGGCGGTCCACCTGCGCATCCAGGGTATCGAACAGCGCGTTGTCGGCCCGCCACTGGTAGTTCACCCCGTAGCGGTCACGGTCGTTGGTGTCGTGGCCTTTGCGCGACAGGTAGCCCGGTGCGTAGACACGCGACAGGTTGTCCACGTCGTTGGTGGCGCGGCCACGCTCGTACAGGAAGCCCAGCGTATTGGCGTCGCCGAGCTGCAGGTCGAGCTTGCCAAGCAGGTTGTCGCGGGTGCTGTCGACCGGATCTGGCGTGCGGCGACCGACACCGATCCGATCATTCGTGGTGTCGTACCACGCTTCGGATTCGTGGCCTTCGCGCCGGGTGTAGACCAGCATCGATTCGACGATGCCGGTGCGGTTGGCAAAGGTCAGCGTGCCCATGGTTTCGTCATTGGCGCCCGAGTAGCCCGCCTTGAAACCCAGATGGGTATCGTTGCCGGTGGGCGTGAGATAGTCCGCCGGATCCTTGGTGGTGAACACCACCGCGCCGCCCAGCGCGCCGCTGCCGGCGCTGATCGCGTCGGCGCCCTTGATCACGGCCAGGCTCTTGAGCGTATCGATGTTCACGTCGCCGCGGCCACCCCGGAAGAACTCGTAGGAACGCGCGGTTTCCACCGATTCGCCCAGGCTCAGGCCATCGACGGTGATCGCCACGCGGTCGCTTTCCAGTCCGCGGATGTTGAAGCCGTTGTCGCCGAAGCGGCCCATGTCCACGATGCTCACACCGGGGATGTAGCGGATCGCTTCTTCCATCGTGTTGGCCATCTCGTTGTCGAGATCGGCTGCGGTGAGCACGGTGACGTTCTGGTTGGTCGAGCGCGTTTTCTTGGCACGTTCCGCCTGCACGCGCACGGTATCGAGCGTGCTGGCGTCGTTGAGGGTTTCGGCGTGCACGGTGGCGGACAGGCTGGCGGCAACCGCCAGGGCCAGCAGGGTGAGGGACGACGTCATGATCAGGCTCCGCAGAAGAGGTAGGGAATGGCGTGAGCGCCGCGGTTGGCGGCGGGCCGTTCCTGGCTGCGGCGATCGGTGGACCGAGCGGGGCTGGGAGGCGCAAGGACGCGCGGGGAATCGCGCGCCGGAATGATCGTTGGCTGATACGTGGGACGTGCACGGCACGTCCGGGCCGCTAGCGGTTGCCGTTGGCCGAGTGCGCGCCGGCGACCGGCTCGGGATCGCGCGCATCGACGACGCCATCACCGTTGCTGTCGGCACGGTCGAACATGCGCTTGCCCGACAGCTGATACTCGGCGAAGGTCATGCGACCATCTTTGTCCTTGTCCAGCGAGGCGAAGCGCACGCGGGCCTGGCGCCCGGCATCGGCGCGGACACGCTGGCGCTGCTGCTCCAGGCGGCCCTCGAACTCGGTGGTGTACTCGGTCAGCGACAACGCGCCGTTGCCGTCGGTATCGGTGGCGGCGAAGCCCGCCGCACGCGCCGCGTCGAACTCCGCGCGATCGACCACGCCGTCCTTGTTGCGGTCGTACAACTCCAGCATGCCGTTGGCGGTATGCGAGGTCGGCATCTTCAACGGATCGCGCGAGGACGCGGCAGCGGTTTCCTGCGTGGCGTCCTGCGATGCCTCGTAACCGGCCCAGGTGCGTTCCCCGGCGGCGTCGTATTCGGCGCGGCTGATCGCCCCGTTCTTGTCGCGGTCCAACGCCTTGAAGCGGGTGTCGGTCTGGCGCAGGTGGCCGGCGCGTGCGTCGGCCAGGCGGACATCGAAGCGTTGCAGGTATTCGTCGACGTATTCCTGTTCCTCGACATGGCCGTCGTGGTTGCGGTCGGTCCCGGCGTAGCGCTGTGTGCGGAAGGCCTCGAACTGGGCCCAGCTGACGCTGTCCGCGCCCTCGGTGGCGAACTGCGCCAGGAAGGCGGCCGCGGTCGGCGACACCGTGGCGGTCGTGGTGGCCGGCTGCGCGAGGGCGGCGGGGGCCAGAACCAGTGCCAGCACGGCAGCGGTGAGCGGGTCGATCTTCATGGTGGTTCCCCTGGAGAAAAGGTCGGTGACGGTTCGAGGACGCGGACGCGCAACCGGGCGGGTTTGGCGTGGATCGGCGCGACGTACCGGTGACGCTCGCGTCCAGCGTGAGCGGGCGCCATCCTATTCTTATTGCGAATGATTCGCAATACGGAATTTTCACAGGGGCTGTGATGGGTGTCCAACAACCGAAAACAGCCGACGTTGGTCGGCTGTGTCGGACACATAGCGGGGGAGGCCAGCGGGTCACCTCGGGTGCGGTCGGGAGCCGGCCAGCGGCCGGCACTACCTGAAGCGGACGCGTCAGCCGCGCGGCTTGGCCGGGTTGAGCTGGTTGCCGAAGAAGATCGCGTTCAACAGCAGGCGCTCGGTGCCGTGCCAGTACTTGCGGTGGGCCGGGTCATCGGCGAACAACACCACGTTGCCCTGCCCCTGCGGCGACACCACCAGCCACGCGGCACCGGCGACGCGGCTGCGGTTGCGCTCGGACAGATAGCCGTTGACCTTGGGCGCCTCATCGATGCGCACCACGGTGGAGAACGGATTGCGGCTGGGCTGGAAGCTCAGGCCGTTCTCCTTGTTCACCGCCAGTTGCCGGCGCGGCACGCCGAAGCCCAGCGGATGGGTGTTGTCCACGTCCGCGCTGAGGATGTTGCCGCTGACGCGCTCGATCGCCGCGATGTCACGCTGGTCACCGAACGCACGCCGCGCTGCTTCCGGCTCTTTCTCCTCCGGCCCCAGCACTTCATCGCTGAGCTTCTGCTCGATCGCCCAGCGCGCGGCGGTGCCGTAGGTGATCAGCGAGCCACCGGCGTTGATCCAGCGCTTGAGCGCCGCGACTGCGGTGGCATCCACGCCGGAGTAGGTGCCGCCGGCCAGGACGATCGTGGTGTAGCGGTCGAGCGTGATCTTGCCCAGCTGGGCCGGGTCGATCTTGCTGGCCGGCAACTGCAGGTGCTGGTCGAGCAGGAACCACGCCGAGCCGATTTCGGTGGCGCTGACGCCCTCGCCCATCACCAGCGCGACCGCCGGCTTGCGCAGCGCCTTGACGCTGTCGCTGCCCAGGTCGATGCCGCCCCGGCTCTGCCCACTCGACAGCGCCTGGATGTGTACGCCACTGCTGCGCGCGACCGCGTCGACCGCGGCGAGCAGTTCGGCGCCTGCCAGCGGCTG
Organism: Stenotrophomonas sp. TWI1149; assembly: GCF_039673155.1. NCBI lineage: Bacteria > Pseudomonadati > Pseudomonadota > Gammaproteobacteria > Lysobacterales > Lysobacteraceae > Stenotrophomonas > Stenotrophomonas sp. TWI1149. The sequence continues at coordinate 157,984 of NZ_JBDJLB010000009.1, read as the reverse complement.
GCCTGCAACCGGCACCACGATGCTGCCGTAACCGAACGACTGCTCCCCCTGCGCGGTGGCCGCCGTGAACGGCTGGAACGCGGCGCGGGTCAGCAGACCCTTGGCCTGCAGTGCGTACAGCGCGCGGCTGGCGTTGTAGTCACGCCAATCGAACGCATAGGCGTAGCCCGCCTGGCCACCCGCCACGCCACCGTTCGCGGCCGGCACGCTGGCCACGCGCTCGCCACCGGCGATCCGGCTGCGGCTGGCGGCGAAGGCGATGCCGTAGGCCGGCGCGATCGCGTAGGAGGTGCTGCCGTAGAACACATCGCCCTTGATCGGCGGCGTATCGGCGAAGATCGAATGCACCAGGCGGAACTGCGGTTGCGCGGCCTGGACCACGTAGGCGCTGCCCGGCTCGAAACGCTGGCCGTCCACCGTCACCGGCGCGCTCAGTGCCTGCACGGTGATCTGGTGCTGCAGCAGCAGGTCCAGCAGCCGCTGGGTCAGGCCCGGATCGGCCGCGTCGCCGAACACGAACGACCTCACCGGCTGCTGGTTGGCCTGCTTCAACGCGGACTGGAAGAAGTCCTTCTGCAGCTTCAGCAACCCGTCGCGCTCGGTCACCGCACCACGGACCGTGCCCAGGCCGGTCGCCACCTGGTTGCGGATGGTGAAGCCGAAGGTCAGCAGGCCGTTGACCGATTCCTGCACCCGGCCACGCGAACTCGCCTGCTCGACCGTCACGCCGACCGCGCCGTGGAAGTCCGGATAGGTCGAGCCGTACACCGGCGAGAAGTTGTCGAAGTTTTCCCCGGTGTAGTACAGCGAGCCCAGGGCATCCAGCGACTGCGCGTGGTACTTGGCCAGGGTCTTGTTGAACTCATACGACGATGCCGGAATGAGCGGGCTGTGCATGCTCGCCGGCGACGGTTCGAAGTAGTAGGTGCTGTCCTTGCCCATCTCGTGGAAATCGATCTGGACGTTGGGATACCACTGATGGAAATAGGCGATCTTTGGTCGCGTGTCCTGCTGGGTCAGCGCCAGCCAGTCGCGGTTGAGGTCGGTGAAGTAGTGGTTGGTGCGGCCCTGCGGGAACGGCTCGACGTGTTCCTTGTCGGCCGGGTCGGCCGAGGCCGGCGACGATGCGTAGGCGTTGTGCCAGCTCGCCGCGCGGTCGCGCCCGTCCGGGTTCTGCGCCGGATCGAACAGCACCACCGCCTGCTGCAGCCACTGCGCGGTCTCCGCGCTGCGGTTGGCGACCAGGTAGTAGGCGGTCAGCATCGCCGCTTCACCGCTGGAGGTCTCGTTGCCGTGCACGCTGTAGCCCAGCCACACCACCACCGGGCTGTTGCCGGCGGCCGAGAGCGGCTGCGCCGGATCGGCCAGGGTGACGTGCTGGCGGCGCAGCGTCTCCAGGTTCTGCAGGTTCTGCGCCGAGGTCACCGTGGCGATCAGCAGCGGGCGGCCCTCGTAGCTGCGGCCGATCTCCTCGACCCTGATCTTGTCCGAGTGCCTGGCCAGTTCATTGAAATAGGCGACCAGCTGATCGTGCCGCGTGTAGCGGCTGCCGATCTCATGGCCGAGGAACTGCTGGGGCGTGGGCACGGCCGGATCGAAATCACCGCCGGCCGGGAAGAAGTACGCGCTCTGCGCGGAGGCAGGCGCAGCGAACAGGCACAGCACCAGCGCCAACCAGGCGATGGGAGACAGCAGACGACGTTGCAAAGACACAGCGATTCCCCGAAATGCGGGCCGGTTCCTTCCGGCCCTGTGGATGCGCACGCTCCGGTGCACTGGATGAGGTCAGAAGCGGTAGTCGAAGCCGACCGTGAAGTAGCGGCCGCGCAGGTCGTACTGGCTGAAGTCATACGGCGCGCGGATACCCGGGAACGAGGCGTCGTACGGCGGCTCTTCGTCGGCCAGGTTCTGGATCTTCGCGTACAGGGTCAGCTTGTCGATGCCGGTGTAGCCCAGGTACAGATCGAACTGGTTGTACGCATCGACGCGATCCTGCACGGCGGTGGCCGCGGCGCTGGCCTTCTGGTCGTAGCCGCTGGTGTAGTACCAGGTCAGCGCAGTGCGGAAATCGCCGTAGCTCCAGTCGAAGGTGGTGGTCGCTTTGTTCTTCGGCAGGGTGGCGCCGAGGTTGCTGCCGGCGTAGTCCACCAGCGGACCACCGACCACGGTGGGGCGGCTGTAGTCGCGCACATGGGTGAAGGCGGTGCTCAGGCCGAAGTCGCCGGCACGCGCGGTCGGGAAGCGCTGGCGCAGCTCGACGTCGAAGCCGGAGGTCTTCAGCTCGCTCAGGTTCTGGTAGCGGTTGTAGACCGCCAGCAGCTTGCCGCGCTCATCGCGCTGGACCGCACCGGGCACGTCATCGGTGACCAGGGTCTGGGTGTTGTTGGTGCCGACCAGGTTCTCCAGCTCGATCCGGTAGTAGTCCACGCTCAGGCTGGTGTTGGACCACGGCGAGAGCACGATGCCGGCATTGAAGCTCTTGGTGCGCTCCGGCTTGAGGTCGTTGTTGCCGACGGTGAAGAAGGTCGGGTTCTGCCGCGAACCCGGCACGTCCGGGTCGCGCGGATCGATCACGCTGCCGTAGGCGATGCTGGTGCTGTTGGAGTTCTCCGAGAGCGACGGCGCGCGGAAACCCTTGGAAGCGGCCGCACGCACCAGCAGGATGTCCCACGGCTGCCAGCGCAGGCTCAGCTTGGGCGAGAACGCATCACCGAAATCGCTGTAGTGATCGGCACGCGCCGCGGCCTGCAGTTCAAGGCGCTCGGCCAGCGGCACGTTCACTTCGGCATAGGCGGCGGTGACCTTGCGCTCGCCATGCACTTCGGCGATCGCCGGACGGATCTGCAGGCCGGCATCGATCTGCCAAGGATTGTTGGAATCGAGCTTCTCGCGGCGCCACTCGGCACCGGCGGCGAAGCCGATTTCACCGGCCCAGGTATGGCCGATCGCACCGGAGATCTTCGCGTCCACGCCCTGCAGCACCGACTCGGCCGGGCGCAGCGTGCTGATGTTGATCGCGTTGAGCACGTCCTGCGGAGTGGCCGACGGATTGAGCAGGTTGTAGCTGCCGCTGGCCAGCGCATCGGCCAGCGCGTAGCGGTTGGCGAAGCCGCCGGAGACGGTCTCGCGCTCGCTGCTGCGGGCGCCGAACGCACCGACTTCCCAATCCCAGTTCTGCAGGCTGCCGCGCAGCCCGACCAGGCCGCGGTAGGCCTGCGAGCGGTTGGTCTTGATGGTCGCGCCGAGGTTGAAGAAGGTGTATTCGATCGGCACGGCGCGGCCGTACGGGTTGTACGGGCTGCTCGCCGGCAGATTGGAGGAGACCGGCTCGGCCAGCCCGGTGTCGGCGTTGAGCGCGAAGCGGCCGCTCTCGAGGGTGAAGAACGGGCTGCTGCCGAACCAGGAGACGCCCTTGATGTCGCTGTAGAGCACTTCGCCGAACGCTTCGACGTTGTCGTTCACGCGGAAGGTGCCGTTGACGTAGGCCTGGTAGCGCTTGGTCGAGGGGATCAGCGTGGTGTACGGGGCCTGGTTGAAGCCGCAGGTGTTGCCGGCCAGGCCATCGATCGGCGCGCTGGCAACGAGCGTCGTGCCTTCGGGGCAGTTGCCGCTGGCATCCAGCATCGGCACCGAGGTGCCGTTGACCAGATAGCGTGCGCCCTTGGCCGACCACCCGTTCCAGCGGCCGCCGGGCTTGTCGGTGTAGATGCCGGACTTGGTCAGGTCACGCTGGTCCTGGTCCAGGCGCTCGCGGTTGTAGCCTTCCAGGCTGACCAGGATGTTGTAGCCGTCCGTGTCCAGGTCACCGATGCCGCCGATGAACTTCAGGTTCTGCTCGTCCAGCCCGCCCTGGTCGGCGGTGCCCAGGCTGCCACCGAATTCGGCACCTTCGAAATTCTGCCGGGTGATGATGTTGACCACACCGGCCACGGCATCGGAGCCGTACACGGCGGAGGCACCGTCCTTGAGCACTTCGATGCGCTCCACGGCGACCAGCGGCAGCGCGTTGAGGTTGACGAAGGTGTCGGACAGGCCGCCGGCCGGGAAGCCGTAGTTGGCCAGGCGGCGGCCATTGAGCAGCACCAGGGTGTTCTTCTGCGACAGGCCGCGCAGGCCGATGCCGGCCGAGCCGGAGGCCCAGCCGTTGTTGGTGGTTTCGTTGGCGGCGTTGCCGGTGTTGGCCGAGATCGAGCGCAGCAGGTCGGCGACGGTGGCCTTGCCGGTCTCCTCCAGCTGCTGGCGCTCGATCACCTGTACCGGGTTGGCCGACTCGGTATCGGTGCGCTTGATGTTGGACCCGGTGACCCGCACGGCGGCGAGGGTCTTGCTGTCGCCGGTGGCGGCGGCATCGGGGGCGGCGTCGGCGAACGCGGTCAAAGGCGTTGCCAGAGCGACGGACAACGCCGCTACAAGAAGAGTGTGCTTGGGCATGAACTTCAGTGGGGTGGTGGACGACAAGTTCCGCAGTAGTCCATGCCTGGCTGAACCACGGCCAATAACATCTCTTCATACGGATATAAGAGAAACTAACATCTCTTCATCCGGATGGAAATGTTTTCGTGAGCAACAATTAACGCGCCGGGCCTGCTGGACCCCCGGCCCACCGCTACAATGCGGCCATGGAAATCTTCAAAGTCTTTACCCTCGAGGCCGCTCACCACCTCCCCAACGTGCCGCCGGGCCACAAGTGCGCGCGCCTGCACGGCCACTCGTTCCGGGTGGAACTCAAGGTCGAGGGGGAGCCTGGCGAGCAGACCGGCTGGATCATGGATTTCGGCGACGTCAAAGCCGCCTTCCAGCCGATCTACGACCGCCTGGACCACCACTACCTCAACGACATTCCCGGCCTGGAGAACCCGACCAGCGAACGGCTGGCGATCTGGATCTGGAACGAACTCAAGCCGGCCCTGCCCGAGCTGAGCGAAGTCACCGTGCACGAAACCTGCACCTCCGGCTGCCGCTATCGCGGTTGATCCGGCGGCGCAACCCATTGATCTTTAAACCATTCACCTCAAACCGGACCACAACGGGCAACGAAATGTTGCAATGCAATATTTTCGGCGTATGCTGCATTGCATCAACGTTCTCGAGCCGTCCTGACCATGGCGTCCGCGTTCACCGATTCCTTCAGCGACTACACCCGCCAGCTGGCCGCTACGGCCACGCGTGCCAACCGGCTCGCACTGGAAAATGCCGAGAGCATGTTCGGGGTGCAGTTGAAGACGCTGGAGAAGAACATCACCGCCACCAGCGGGTTCTTCGGTGAAATCGTGCAGTCACAGGATGCCGGCACGCTGCAGTCGCTGCTGCCCAAGGGCGCGCAACTGGCACGTGACAACCTCGCCCGTTGGACCAGCGCCAGCCGGGAAGTGGCAGGCTTGGGGCTGAAGGCCTCCGAAGCCTTCGGCGAACTCGCCCGGCAGCCGTTCGCGGCCGCCACGCCCAGCGCAGGCAAGACGCGCGGCTGAGCCGGACAACATCGAATTTGCGTGGGTCCCTCCCCCCACGCAATCCCAGACCCGACAGAACCCTCCCTCTGTCGGGTCTTTTTTTTGTCCGGCGTTACTGCCGCGTCGTCGGCAGCGAGAACACGAACAGCGCCCCGTCACCACTGTCCAGCAGACGGATGTCACGCCCGTGCAGCTGCAGGATGCGATGCACGATCAACAGGCCCAGCCCGCCGCTGTCCGGCCGCTGGCTGCCCAGTGCCGGCATCGCGGTGAACAGGGTGTCGCGCCGGTCGGGGGCGATGCCGCGGCCCGTGTCGGCCACGCGGATCTGCACCTCGCCCTCGGCCGCGCGCAGGGTCACGGTGATACGGCCACCTTCCGGCGTATGCCGGATGGCGTTGTCCAGCAGGTTGGTCAGCACCCGCTCGATCAACGCCAGATCCGCGACCACCGGCGGCACACCGGGCGGGATGTCGGCGCCCAGCGTCTGCCGGCGTGACTCGGCCGCCAGCTCGAACTTCTGGAACACATCCTGGATCAGATCCGGCAGCGAGAAGGCCTGGCGGTCGAGCACCACCCCGCCGTGCTCCAGCCGGGCCAGCTCGAACAGGGCCTGGGCCAGGCGCCCGACCTTGTGGCTCTGCGACAGGGCGATCGAGAGATAGCGCTGGCGCTCGTCGGCGCTGAGCGTGGCGTCCTTGAGTGCCAGTGTTTCCAGGTAGCCGTGCAGCGACGACAGCGGCGTGCGCAGGTCATGGGAAATGTTGGCGACCAGCTCGCGCCGCTGCAGGTCCTGCTGGCGCAGCTGCTGCCACTGCTCGCCGAGTCGCTGGGCCATGTGGCCGAAGCTGTGCTGCAGGATCGCCAGCTCGTCGCGCTCGCCGGCACGCAACGGGGCCGGCGGCGGCGCGGCATCCGGCGTGGCGGTGTCGACATCGAAGGACTGGATGCGCCGGGTCAGCTGGAGCAGGGGGCGGGTCACCCAGCGGAACGCGACCAGGCCGGCAAGCAGCCCAACGACCGCGACGATCGCCAGCGACCACAACGTCGTGCGCAGCGTGCTGTTGGCAGCGATGTTGGCGGCGAGTGCTTCGCGCTGCTCACCGACCAGCACCACGTAGATGTACCCCGCCTGCCGTCCCTGCACCCACAGCGGCGCCGCATTGAACACCTTGCGGCCGGTCGCACTGCGTGGGTCGTCGCCGAGGATCGGCAGCGGCTCATCGCGCAGCAGCGCCTGCACCGGACCCAGATCGACCCGGGCCCGTTTCAGATGCCCCTCCGGCGCGTCGTGGCCCAAGATGCGCCCCTGGTCGTCGAGCAGGTATACCTCCACGCTCGGGTTGACCGCCATCAGCTTGCCGAACAGTGCGCGCACTTCGCCATTGCGCATGCCGCGGCCGTCCATCAGCTCGCCACTGCGCGCGATGTGTTCGGCCAGCCCGCGCGACAGGCGCTGCACGGTCTCCTGCTCATGCACGGCGGTGCTGCGCATCTGGATCCACAGCAGCGCGCTCCCGCACAGCAACAGCAGCGCGAAGAACACGGCGGACAGGCGTTGCGACAGCGTGAGCCGGATCATGCGCCTGCGCCCTCGTTGGCATCGACCAGTTTGTAACCGCGCCCCCACACCGTCTGGATGCGTTGCGGGTTCGCCGCGTCGCGCTCGATCTTGTTGCGCAGCCGGTTGATGTGGGTGTTGACGGTGTGCTCGTAGCCGTCGTGCTGGTAGCCCCAGACCTGGTTGAGCAGGTCCATGCGCGAGTACACCTGGCCGGGATGGCGGGCGAAGAAGTACAGCAGGTCGAATTCGCGCGGGGTCAGTTCCAGCGCGCGGCCGTCGAGCAGCGCCGTGCGCGCGACCGGATCGATACGCAGCCCGGCGACGTCGATCTCACCCGCATCGATGCGCGCGTTCTGCGCCATCGCCTCGACCCGGCGCAGCAGCGCTTTCACGCGTGCCACCAGTTCCAGCATCGAGAAGGGCTTGGCCAGGTAGTCGTCCGCGCCCAGCTCCAGGCCGAGAATGCGGTGCACTTCGCTGGCACGCGCACTGGTGATGATGATCGGCGTGTAGCGCGTCATGGCACGGGCGCGCTTGCAGATCTCCAGCCCGTCCACGCCGGGCAGCATCAGGTCGAGCACGAGGGCGCTCCAGGGTTGCGCTTCGAGCAGGGCCAGGCCTTCGTCGCCGGTGGCGGCATGGGTGACCTCATAGCCTTCATCGCGCAGGTGCATGCGCAGCAGGTTGGCAATGTGGACATCGTCTTCGACGATCAGGACGCGCTTGGCACTGCTCATCGGCTCGGGGGGCGGCAGGAGGGCATGGCGTCATTGTCGACGGATCGCGACCGGAATGTGTCACGGAAAATTTAACCCTGCGTGAGGATTCGTTGACCGGCCCGGGCGCAGCATGGCCGCATCGTTCCCGTGCCCGGAGATCGGCCATGCGTTACACACGTCGCAATGTGCTTGGAATGGGTGGCATGGCCGCCGCGGCCGGCCTGTTCGGACTGACCGCCTGCAGCGGGCCCGCCCCGGCCGCCCCCGCCGCGCCTGCGCGCCAGTTCGAGGTCATGCGCAGCGATGAGCAGTGGCGCGAACAGCTCACCCCGGCCCAGTACAGCGTGCTGCGCCGGCAGAGCACCGAACGGCCGTTCAGCAGCCCCCTCAACAAGGAGCACCGGCGCGGCACCTTCACCTGTGCCGGGTGCGCGTTGCCGCTGTTCTCCTCCTCCACCAAGTTCGACAGCGGTACCGGCTGGCCCAGCTTCTGGGCACCGCTGCACGATGCCGTCGGCGAAGACCGCGACACCACGCTGGGCATGGTGCGTGTCGAGGCGCACTGCCGGCGTTGCGGTGGCCACCTCGGCCACGTCTTCGATGACGGCCCGCGCCCGACCGGCCTGCGCTACTGCATGAACGGCGTGGCCATGAATTTCGTCGCGGCCTGAGCGCCGCACTTCCCCGCGTCATAGAAGGACCTCTCCATGCTTCTGCTCGTGCTGGCCTACCTCGGTGGCGTGCTCACCATCCTCAGCCCCTGCATTCTGCCGGTGCTGCCGTTCGTGTTCGCCCGCTCGGACCGCCCCTTCCTGCGCAGCGGGCTGCCGCTGCTGATCGGCATGGCCTTGATGTTCGCCGTGGTCGCCAGCCTGGCGGCGGTGAGCAGCCAGTGGGTGGCGCAGGCCAACCAGATCGGGCGCTGGATCGCGCTGGTGGTGATGGCGGTGTTCGCGCTGGCGCTGCTGTGGCCGGCGCTGGCCGATCGCCTGCTGTCGCCATTCCAGCGGCTGGGCGCGCGGCTGAGCGCCTCGGCCGATGCGGCCAGTGATGCGGGGCGCGGGGGCGTTGGCACCTCGCTGCTGATCGGCATCGCCACCGGCCTGCTGTGGGCGCCGTGCGCGGGTCCGATCCTCGGCCTGATCCTGACGGGTGCGGCGCTGCAGGGCGCCAGTGTCGGCACCAGCGGACTGCTGCTGGCCTATGCGCTGGGTGCGGCGACCTCGCTGGCGCTGGCGATCTGGATCGGCGGGCGCGTGTTCGCCGCGCTCAAGCGCCGCCTTGGCGTAGGCGAGTGGGTGCGTCGTGGGTTGGGCATCGCGGCGTTGCTGGCGGTGGTCGCCATTGCGATGGGCTGGGATACCGGCGTGCTGACCCGGCTGTCCACGGTCAGCACCGCCAAGCTGGAACAGGGCCTGCTCGACGTGCTGCCGACGCAGGAGCCGCCGGCCGGCGGCGCGATGATGCGCGCCGCCGGCAGCGTGCCCGGAGCACCGCTGCCGGTGGAAGGCACGTTGCCTTCGCTGGCCGGCGCCACCGGCTGGCTCAACAGCCCGCCGCTGGATGCGCAGGCGCTGCGCGGCAAGGTGGTGCTGGTCGATTTCTGGACGTACTCCTGCATCAACTGCCTGCGTGCCATGCCTTACGTCCGCGAGTGGGCCGAGCGCTACCGCGACCACGGGCTGGTGGTGATCGGCGTGCATGCGCCGGAGTTCGCCTTCGAGCGCAACCTGGCCAACGTGCAGCGCGCGGTGAAGGATCTGAAGGTCACCTACCCGGTGGCGATCGACAACGACTTCGCGATCTGGCGCGGCTTCAACAACAAGTACTGGCCGGCGCACTACTTCATCGATGCGCAGGGCCGGATCCGCGCGCATCACTTCGGCGAGGGCAACTACGCGCAGTCCGAGCAGATCATCCGCCAGCTGCTGCGCGAGGCCGGCAACACGCTGCCCGGTGACGATGCACCGGTGGCGATGGCGCTGGACGGCGTGGCGCGCCAGGCCGACATGGACAACCTCAAGTCGCCCGAGACCTACCTCGGCCATGCGCGCGCCGAGAACTTCGCTTCGCCCGGTGGGCAGCGCCACGATCAACCCGCCGACTACACCGTGCCCACCACGCTGCAGCACAACCAGTGGGCACTGGCCGGACGCTGGACCGTGGGCAACGAGGATGCCCGGCTGGAAGCGCCCGGTGGCCGGATCGCCTTCCGCTTCCATGCCCGCGACCTGCATCTGGTGCTGGCCCCGGCCGAAGACGGCAAACCGGTGCGCTTCCGCGTCCGCATCGACGGCCAGCCGCCGGGCGCCGCGGCCGGCGGGGACGTCTCGGCCGACGGTGAGGGCCGGGTCGATGAGAACCGTCTGTATCAGCTGATCCGCCAGTCCGGCGCCGTGCAGGAGCGCAGCTTCGAGATCGAGTTCCTCGATCCGGGCGTGCACGCCTACGCCTTTACGTTTGGGTGAGGAGCCATCGCATGAAGATCGCAATCGACAAACTCGTGGCCGGCGGCATCGCTGTCGCCATCGCCGCACTCACCGTCAGCGTGGTGGTGGGTCTTGATCGGCCGGCACATGCTGCAGCGGCCGCCACGACGGTGGCCGTCCCGGCGCCCACCGGCACCGCGGACCTGCGCCAGCCCGGGGTGAAGCGCGCCCAGGTGGTGTTCGCCGGCGGCTGCTTCTGGGGCGTGCAGGGCGTGTTCCAGCACATCAAGGGCGTGGACAACGCGCTCTCCGGCTACATCGGCGGCAGCGCGGCGAACGCGACCTACCCGCGCGTCGGCAGTGGCGGCACCGGTCATGCCGAGGCGGTGCAGGTCACCTACGACCCCGCGCAGGTGAGCTACGGCCAGTTGATGCAGGTGTTCTTCTCGGTGGCCCACGACCCGACCCAGCTCAACCGGCAGGGCCCGGACCGTGGCACCCAGTACCGCTCGGCGGTGTATGCCGACGACGCGGCCCAGCGGGGTGCGACCCGCGCCTACATCGCCCAGTTGCAGCAGGCCAAGACCTACGCCGCGCCGGTGGTGACCCAGGTCGAGGGCGGCAAACCGTTCTTCGCCGCCGAGGGCTACCACCAGAACTACCTCACGCTGCATCCGGAATCGCTGTACATCCGGATCAACGACCTGCCCAAGGTCGTCGCGCTGAAACAGCAGTTCCCGGCGCTCTACCGTGAGCAGCCGCGCCTGGTGAGCACCACCATTTCAGCGCGCTGACCGCGCGGGAACACAAGAAAAGACGCACGGCACACAAGATCCTGCCGTGCGTGGGGGAAGTCTGGAAGCGCATGGTAGGCTGGCGCCGGACGCGGATACAGATGCAGATGACTGGCATCCGCACGGTTACAGATTTCCATGGATGCAGCTGCCGATGGCGACCAACCTCTACCAGTCCCTGGCCGATGAAATGGCCGATGCGATCCGCAGCGGACGGCTGCCGGTCGGCACCCGCCTGCCATCGCTGCGCGGACTGGCGACGCAGCGCAGTCTCAGCCTCAACACGGTGATCGCGGCGTATCGGCAGCTCGAGGATGCCGGGCTGGTGTTGCCGCGGCCCAAGGCCGGCTTCGTGGTCAGCCCGCGCCTGCCCGAGCCCACGCAGTCGCTGCGGCAGGCGCCCTCGCCGCCGACCGCCCCTGCACAGCAGGCGATGATGGCGCGCGTGCTGGCCGCGCAGCAGCAGCCGGGCATCGTCGACCTGGCCTTCGCCGGGCCGCGCGGCAAGCGCTTCTATCCCGGTGCGCAGCTGGCCCGCCGCACCGCGCAGGTGCTGCGCCGTGCGGCCACCACCGTGGAAACCTATGCCCGCCCGAATGGCGCGGCACGCCTGCTGACGCAGATCGTGCAGCGTGGGCCGCGGCTGGGGCTGCACACCACCACCGACCGGCTGGTGCTCACCCATGGCGCCATGGAAGCGCTGCAGCTCGCGCTGCGTGTGGTAACGAAGCCCGGCGATGCGGTCGCGATCGAGGCGCCGTCGTACTTCAACATCTATCCGCTGCTGCGCAGCCTGGGCCTGCGCGCGATCGAACTGCCGACCCATCCGCGCGACGGGCTCGATCTGGACGCGCTGGAAGCGCTGCTCGATGCCGGCGGCATTGCCGCGATCATGGCCATGCCGACCGTGCACAATCCGCTCGGCGGCAGCATGCCGGTGCCGAACAAGCAGCGCCTGGCCGCGCTGGTGAACCACTACCAGGTGCCGTTGATCGAAGACGCGGTGTACGCCGAACTGCAGTTCAAGGAGCCGCTGGAACCGCTCGCCAAGAGTTTCGACCGCGAGGGCTGGATCATGGTCTGCAGCGGATTCTCGAAAACGCTCGCGCCGGACTACCGCATCGGCTGGCTCGACGGCGGACGCTTCGCCGCCGATATCCAACTGCTCAAGTTCCACTCCTCGGGCGCCGAATCACGCCTGCTCGGCGATGCGGTGGCCGCGTTCCTGGAAGCCGGCAACTACGAGCATCACCTGCGTGGGCTGCGCCGGCTCTACAGCGATCAGGTCAGCCACGTGCGCGGCCTGATCGCGCAGCATTTCCCGCCGGGCACGTCGGCCACCCAGCCGACCGGCGGCTTCCTGCTGTGGGTGGAGCTGCCCGCGGCGATCGATGCCGGGGAGCTGTTCGAGCAGGCGCTGGCCGAGGGCGTGGTGTTCATGCCGGGCCAGGTGTACTCGCGCGGTGCGCGCTACCGGCATTGCCTGCGCCTGTCCTGCTGCCAGGAGCTGGACGAGCGGTTCACCGGCGCCATCGCCACGGTCGGTCGGTTGGCCACGGCGCTGCTGACCCGCGCGGACGGCTGACGCTCAGAACACCAGACGGTCGGCCAGGCTGGCCGGGTCCGCGCCCGGCGCATACGGCAGCCGCCCCCAGCACGGCATCGACAGCCGCGCGGTGAGCAGCGCGATGTTCTCATCCCGTCGTGCCATGGTCGGATCCACCTCGTTGGCGATCCAGCCGATGCAGCGCGCGCCCTGGGCCGCGATCGCGTCGGCGGTGAGCCGCGCGTGGTTGAGGCAGCCCAGGCGCAGGCCGACCACCATCACCACCGGCAGCTCCAGTGCATGTACCAGGTCGCCCTGGTCCAGCGTGGCCGACAGCGGTGCCAGCCAGCCGCCCACACCCTCGACCACCACCGTATCGGCGCTGGCGCGCAGGCGTGCGAACGCCGCTTCGATCGGGGCCAGCGACAGCTGCACGCCCGCCTCCGCGGCGGCGATCTCCGGGGCCAGCGGCTGCTCCAGCGCGAACGGGTTGAGGTCGTCGTATGCCGGCGCCGGCACGCTGGCTGCCAGCAGGGCGGTGGCATCCTCGTTGCGCAGGCCCTCGGGCGTGCGCTCGCAGCCGCTGGCGACCGGCTTCATGCCCACGGCGGTGCCGCCGTGGCGGCGCAGGGCATGCAGCAGTACGCAGCTGCTGAAGGTCTTGCCGATGCCGGTATCGGTACCGGTGACGAACACGGCGGCAGGGCGCGGCGCAGGCAGGGACATGGGGGAACGACCGGAAGCGGAAACGCGCCATTATCCGCCGTCCCGGCAGCGCCGCCACGCGGTCCGCTGCGTTCCGTCGGGCCCGGCGCAGACGGGCGTGCAGCTTGGTAGACTGCGGCCATGTTCGATACTTCCACGCTCACCGGCAGCAAGCCGGAACAGTACGGCCAGCTGCTGGCCCAGGCCCGCGCTCTAGTGCACGGCGAGCGCGACCGCATCGCCAATGCGGCCAACCTGTCAGCGCTGGTCTACCACGCCCTGCCGCACCTGAACTGGGTGGGCTTCTACTTCTTCGACGGCAAGGAACTGGTCGTCGGCCCGTTCCAGGGCCTGCCGGCCTGCGTCCGCATTCCGCTCGACAAGGGCGTGTGTGGCGCCGCGGCCTCGCAGCGCGTGACCCAGCGCATCGAAGACGTCGACGCGTTCCCGGGCCACATTGCCTGCGACTCGGCCTCGCGCTCGGAACTGGTCGTGCCGCTGGTCCACAACGGTGACCTGGTCGGCGTGTTCGATCTGGACAGTCCCTCGCTGGCACGCTTCGATGCCGAGGACCAGGCCGGTCTGGAAGCGATCGCCGCCGTGTTCGTCGAGGCCCTGGGATGAGTGGCGTCAAGCTGCGCAACATCGGCCCGAAGAGCGCAGCCTGGCTGCGTCAGGTCGGTCTGCGTACGCCGGAAGACCTGGTGGCGGTCGGTGCGGTCGGTGCCTTCGTCAAGGTCCGCCGCGCTGGCTTCAAGCCCAGCTTGAACCTGCTCTACTCGCTGGAAGGCGCGCTGCAGGACTGCCACTGGCAGGAACTGCCGGAGGCACGCCGCGCTGTGCTGGTGGCCGAGTACGAAGCGATCATCGCCGACCAGCCGCTGAAGAAGGCCCCCCCTGCCTCCGGTCCGGTCTATGACCGCACGGTGGAGCATCGCGACGATGACGGCGACGAAGCACCGCCGTTCGAGGTCGACGACGACAACCGCTGATCCGCGGGCACCGATATACCGTCGGTATCCGCGTGCTTCACACCTGCTGCAGCTCCAGCAGTTCGCCCCACAGCCGATCATCCTCGCGCTCCACGCGCAGGCGCAGCCGTGTGCCGTGATCGATGCGCAGCGCCCAGCACATCGCCATCGGCAGACCGCACACCTGCGACAGCACCATCCGCAGCGGCCCGCCATGACTGACGATCAGGGTCGGCACCGGGTCCGGGTCATCCAGCAACCGATGCAGGCCACGCGCGATGCGACGCTCGAAATGGCCCCAGCTTTCCCCGTGCGGCGGTGGATTGGCGTGCGGGTCCAGATGGAACGCCGACAGCGCGTCCATCGGCAGCGCCTCCAGGGCAAGGCCATCCCAGTCGCCGAAGTCGAGTTCCTCCCATTCTTCGTCGGCCTCCACGTCCACCGCGTGGAGAGCGGCCAGCGCCTCGGCGCTCGAGCGTGCACGCTGCCGCGGCGAGGACAGCACGCGCTGCCAGGACAGCCCGGCATAGCGCGCGCACATGGCCTCGGTCGCGCCCTCGTGCAGCGGCGGATCGGTGCGGCCATCCAGATGATCGTCGCGGCCGGTGCTGGCATGGCGGATCAGGTCGAGGATCATGCCCGCCCCCCTCTGCTGCCCGCTGCGGCCGGCCAGTGAAGGTCACGGGCGTCGGTGCCGGGGTGCTGCAACCACGTTGGGGTCATGGAGATCACATCGAAAAAGCGAGGCGCATTCTAACCGGTGCGCTCCACCGGCCCGGCCGATGGCTTAGACTGCGCCCACTTTCAGGTGACCCGGGGCTGCAAGGCCGCCAGGTTGAAACGGGAAGCCGGTGACGCGTCAGGCTTTGTGCCACGCCGCCACTCCGGCGCTGCCCCCGCAACGGTAAGCGTGGAAACACCAGGCACTACGCCACTGTGCTCCGGCATGGGAAGGCGCCTGGCACGATGGCACCGCCATCGACCCGCGAGCCCGGAGACCGGCCTGGAAGACGACTGGTTGCGATGCGGCGGGCATGGCGGCGGCAAGCCGGCGCCTGCGCGCCCGCCCACCGTCGATGGCCCCTGCAGCGCGATCATCCCCACCCCTTGCCGCGCGGGCGTGCGCGGTGCATGGAGTCATCGATGAAGCTGCAAACCCGCGTTCTTTCCCTGGCCGTGCTGTCGGCCCTGCCCTTGCTGGCGTCCGCACAGGACGATGCCACCGCACTGGACCAGGTGCTGGTCACCGCCACCCGCACCCCGATCGCCCTGCAGGACAGCATCTCGCCGGCACAGGTCATCGACCGCGCCGAGATCGAGCGCAGCCAGGCGCCGTCGCTGCAGGATCTGCTGCGCGGCCGTGCCGGCATCAACCTCAACAACAGCGGTGGCCTGGGCAAGCAGAGCTCGCTGTTCCTGCGCGGCACCAATTCAGCCCACACCCTGGTGCTGGTCGATGGCGTGCGCATCAACACCGGCGACCTCGGCCTGGCCATGATCCAGGACCTGCCGCTGGCGCAGATCGAGCGCATCGAAATCGTGCGGGGTCCGCAGTCCAGTCTGTACGGCGCCGATGCGATCGGTGGCGTGATCCAGATCTTCACCCGTCGCAACGCCGGCCAGTTCGCGCCGCACCTGCAGCTCGGTGGTGGCAGCAACGGCCTGCGTGAGGCCAGCGGCGGTTTCGGCGGCAGTGGCGCGCGTGGCTGGTTCGGCACCGACATCGCCTACCAGCACACCGATGGCATCAACGCCTGCCGCGGCTCGGTGTCGCCGTTCGCCGGGTGCGGCGCCGATGAGCCCGACCGCGACGGCTACCGCAACCTGTCGATGAGCCTGCGCGGCGGCTATGCGCTGACCGATACGCTGAGCCTGGAAGGCACCGCGCTGCGTGCCGAAGGCGAGAACCATTACGACGGTTACTACAACTACTCCGAGACCCTGCAGCAGGTGCTCGGCGGCAAGCTGCGCTACACGCCCAGCGAGCGCTTCAACCTGACCGTGAATGTCGGCCGCGCCGACAACGAATCGGACAACTTCAACGACGACACCTGGCTGGGCAACGCGCAGACCCACCGCGACAGCGCCTCGGTGCAGGCCGATATCGGCATCGCCGAGGGCCAGCTGCTGAGCGCCGGCATGGACTGGAGCCAGGACAACCTGGACGGCAGCAGCGCCGGTTACCTGGTCGACAGCCGCGACAACACCGGCGTGTTCGTGCAGTACCAGGGTCGCTTCGGCGCACACCACCTGCAGGCCAGCGTGCGCAACGACGACAACGAGCAGTTCGGCAACCACACCACCGGCAGCCTCGGCTGGGGCCTGGAGCTGGGCAGCGGGTTCCGCCTCAACGCCAGCTACGGCACCGCGTTCAAGGCGCCGACCTTCAGCGACCTCTACGACCCGTGGAGCGGCGTGCCGACCCTGGATCCGGAGAAGTCCAAGAGCGCGAACGTCGGCATCGCCCAGCAGGGCGACGGCTGGCGCTGGGGCGTGGACGTGTACGAAACCCGCATCGATGACCTGATCACCTACGACGCGACCACCTTCATGATGTCGCAGGTCGAAAAGGCCCGCATCCGCGGTGCCGAACTGACCGGTGCGATCACCGTCGCCGGGTTCGACCTCAACGCACAGCTCAGCCACACCGACCCGCGCAACCGCACCGACGGCAGCGCGCAGTTCGACAACTGGCTCGCGCGCCGCGCACAGAACACGGCACGCCTGGACGTGGATCGCCGCTTCGGTGACGTCCGCGCCGGCCTCACCGCCAACGGCGCCGGCAAGCGCTACGACGACGCGGCCAACAGCGTGCGCCTGGGTGGCTACGGCACCCTCGACCTGCGTCTGGAATACGCCCTGACCCGCGACTGGTCGGTGCTGGGTCGGGTCAGCAACGTGTTCGATCGCGAGTACGAAACCGTCGCCTGGTACAACCAGCCCGGCCGCGAGTACCGCCTGAGCGTGCGTTACCAGCCGAAATAAGGCATCCGGACGGCGGCACCGCCGCCGTCCCGGCCCAGGTAGGTGCCGACCGTTGGTCGGCACACGCCTCGATGCGTCACAGCACCAGCAGTTCCCGCAGATCATCCACCACGGCAACCGCCGCGACGGTATCCAGGTCCAGCCCACGCGGATACCCATACCGCACCAGCGCCACCGGCATGCCCGCATCCACCGCGGCACGGTAATCGGTAATCGAATCACCCACCATCAGGGCCGCCTCGACGGCCACGCCGAACTGCGCCGCGATGTGCCGCAACGGCGCACCACTCGGCTTGCGCTCCCGCAGTGAATCCCCGCCCAGCACCAGCGCGAATGCGTCCTGCAGACCGAAGTGCTGGAGCAACGGCGCCACCAGCGCCGACGGCTTGTTGGTGCAGATCGCCAGCGTCACCGAACGTGCGCGCAAGGCAGCCACCGTTTCGGCGACACCATCGAACAGACGCGGGCTGCGCAACAGGCACGCTTCGTAGTGCCGCATGAAACCCGGCATCACCTTGTCCAGATCGATATCACTGCCGGCCGCGGAGAACGCCTGCTCGACCAGCCGCCGCACGCCATCCCCGATCCACGTCAACACCGTCGCCTCCGGCACGCGCGGCAACTGCCAGTCCTGCAGCGTGCGGTTGAGCGCTTCGGCGATATCGGCAGCGCTGTCCACCAGCGTGCCATCCAGATCGAACACCACCAACGGGTACGGATAAGACAAGAGGACACTCACTTCAACGACGTGGGGAGGCCATTGTAAGGTCGGCCCTGCGCGTTCCAGCTCATGCGCCGTTGACGTCCGGCGCTCAGAGCGACGCCAGGAACCGTGGACTGCTGAACCGCTCCACCAGGAAATCCAGGAAGCTGCGCATGATCGTCGGCAACTGCCGGCGAGACGCATATACCGCGTGGATGCCCAGCCCTTCGACCTCGTAATCCGGCAACACTTCGATCAGTTCGCCACTGCGCAGCAACGGGGCGATCTGGTACGTCGGCAACATCGCGATACCCGCACCGGCGCGCACCGCTTCGAGCAGCAGCGACGCCTCATTGGCACTGATGTTGCCCCCCACCGCCACCGCGATCTTCCGTCCGTCGCGCTGCAGATGCCACACGCTCTTGCCGACGTAGTGATGGGTCAGGCAGTTGTGCGCCGCCAAGCCGTCGGCCGTGGTCGGCGTGCCGCGCTCGGCCAGGTACGCCGGCGCCGCGCACAGCACCGAACGGCACGGCGCCAACGGCCGCGCGATCAGGCTCGGATCGATCGCGCGCGAAATGCGGACGGCGATATCCACGCGCTCTTCGACCAGATTCACCACCCGATCGACGAGGAGCAGTTCGACCCGCGTCAGTGGATGCCGTTTGACGAACTCGGCTACCGCCGCGGCCAGGTGGATCTGCCCGAACGAGACACTCGCAGTGACCCGCAGCAGCCCGTGCGGCTCGGGGTTGTCGGTGGCCAGCTCACCGCGCAACTCATCGCCGATCGCCAGCATCTGGCGGAAGCGCAGCAGCGCCGCCTCGCCCGGCCCGGTCAGGCTGATCCGGCGCGTGGTCCGGTGCAGCAGCCGCGCGCCCAGCCAGCGCTCCACCTCGGCCAGATAGCGCGTCACCATCGCCCGCGACATCTCCAGCGCCTCGGCCGCCGCCGTCAGGCTGCCGCGCTCGGCGACCTCGACGAACACGTTCATGGCGGTCATCCGGTCCATTTGATCGATCCGTGCAACAAATTAGGCCGTTATACGCGGTTTTTCGTTCGATTCCAGAGGCATACGCTGGCCTTCCTTCCTCAACGGACCTTCCCCATGAAAATCGCGCTTGTTGGTGCCACCGGCAACATCGGCCGTGAAATCGCCCGCCAGGCTCTCGCCCGCGGCCATCAGGTCACCGCCATCGTGCGTCGCGAGACCGACCTCCCGGCTGAACTGGACGGCGCCCAGCTGGCCGTGGCCGCGCTGGATGACACCGACGCGCTGGCCGCCGTGATCGCCGGCCATGACGTCCTGGCCAGCGCCTTCGGCCCGCGCCCGGGCGATGCCCCCACCACGGTGACCACCACCAGTGCCGCGCTGGTCGCCGCTGCGCGCCAGGCCGGCGTGCCCCGCTTCATCATGGTCGGTGGCGCCGGCAGCCTGGACGTCGCCCCCGGCGTGCAGCTGGTGGACACCGAGGGCTTCCCGGACGCCTACAAGCCGGTCGCCCTGGCCGCCCGCGAAACGCTGACGCAGCTGCGCGCCGTCGACGACCTCGACTGGACCTTCTACTCCCCCGCCGCCGAAATCGGCCCGGGCCCGCAGCGTGGCGGCTTCCGCACCCAGGCCAGGAATTTCCTGGTCGGCGATGACGGCCACAGCCGGATCAGCTACGCCGACTACGCCGACGCCTTCGTCAGCGAGATCGAAACCCCGCAGTACCTCCGCCAGATCGCCACCGTCGCGTACTGAGCCCTGCCCGCCCCGGCGTTCCCCGCCGGGGCCCTGGATGGAACCCACCGCATGTCCATGCTCTCCCGCGCCCCCCTCGCCCTCAGCCTGGCCCTGATCACCGGCCTCACCGCCCTCGCGCCGGCCAGCAGCCACGCCCGCCCGGCCGCGACCGCCCCGGCCCAGGCCGCTCCCCTCGCGGTGCGGCCCTATCATCCCGGCGACGACGCCCTGTTCGCGGTCTCGTCCACCCTGATCACCGGCCGCCACGACGCCATCCTCGTCGACGCCCAGTTCGCCGCCACCGATGCCGCGCAACTCGTCCAGCGCATCCGTGATTCCGGCAAACGGCTGACCACGATCTACATCAGCCACGGCGACCCCGACTACTACTTCGGCCTGGCCACCCTGCAGGACGCCTTCCCCGACGCCCGCATCCTCGCCACCCCCGCGACCGTTGCCCACATCAACGCCACCCAGGCCGCCAAACTCGCGTACTGGGGCCCGCAGATGGGCGCAGGCAAACCCACCCGCATCGTCATCCCCAAACCCCTCGACGGCGACACCCTCACCCTCGAAGGCCAGCCGATCAGGATCATCGGCCTCACCGGCCCCACCCCCGACCGCACCGTCCTGTGGATTCCCACCCTCCACACCGTCCTCGGCGGCATCCCGGTCGTCGCCGGCGAACACGTCTGGATGGCCGACACCCAGAGCGCCCAATCGCACGCGCACTGGCTGCAGACACTGGCAACCATCAAGGCACTGAAGCCCACCCGCGTCATCCCCGGCCATTACGCAGCCGATGCCCCCCTCGACATCAGCGCAGTGGATTTCACCGCCGACTACATCCGCGCCTTCGACGAAGAAACCACACGCAGCAAAGATGCCAACGCACTGATCGCCGCCATGAAAAAACGGTATCCAAACCTGGCTGGCGAGAGCTCACTGGAACTGAGCGCGAAAGTAGCCAAGGGCGAAATGCAGTGGCCGTAAAGACGCATCCGTAGAAACCAAACGTCATTCGCGAAATTCGAAACGCACGACGCGTTTCCCCTCTGCGCACCGACCCAGTGTCGGAGGGACGGCGCGGGTGGGGTATCGGGACCGTGTGTTGCCATGGATGGCAACACACGAGCTTACAGGGACGTACTTGCAGCGGGTCCCGATACCCCACCCGCGTCGTCCCAAATCCTCATCACCCAGACACCAACGCATCAGCCGTTGACGTTGACGTTGACGTTGACGTTGACGTTGCCGTTGCCGTCACCGCAAACAGAAAAACCGTCAGCCATCACCCAGGTAATCAAACAACCCCGGCTGGCGCACCACCTCCCGCTCCCGGAATCCCCCCAACCCCACCCCCACCAACCGATACCGCGTCTCCAACGGCAACTCCACCCGCGCCCGCAACCCCAACGCAATCTCCCGCAGCTCCTCCAACGAATCCGGCGGCGACTCCGGCGTAAAACTGCGCGTAATGATCCGGAACTGCGACGTCTTCAACTTCAACACCACCGTATGCCCCACCCGGTCCGTCTTCCGCGTCGCCTGCCAGGTCTTCTCCGCCAACTGCACGATCGCCGGCGCCAGATCCTCCAGCAACAGATCCTCCGCGAACGTATCCTCCGACGAAATCGACTGCACCGGCTGGTCCGGCTCCACCGGCCGCTCATCCACGCCGCGCGCACGATTGAACAACCGTCCCCCGAACGTCCCGAACCGCGCCTCCAGTTCCTCCAGCGGCAGCGTACGCAGATCGCCCACCGTGGCCACGCCCAGCTCCGCCAGCTTCGCCGCCATCACCTTGCCCACGCCCGGCACACGGTTCACCGGCAGCGGCGTCAGGAACTGCTCGATACGATGCGGCGGCACCACGAACTGCCCATCCGGCTTGCGCCAATCCGATGCGATCTTGGCCAGGAACTTGTTCGGCGCGATCCCCGCCGAGGCCGTCAACTGCGTCTCCTCGCGGATCTGCGCACGGATGATCTGCGCGATCTCCGTCGCCACCGTCATCCCGCCCTTGTGTTCGGTCACATCCAGATACGCCTCATCCAGCGACAGCGGCTCCACCAGGTCCGTATGCCGCAGGAAAATCTCGCGCACCTGGCGTGAGACCGCCTTGTAGCGCACGAAATCCGGCGGCACGAACACCGCATCCGGACACAGCCGCTCCGCGCGCACCGCTGGCATCGCCGAACGCACCCCGAACACCCGTGCCTCGTAGGACGCCGCGCAGACGACCGAGCGCATTCCCCGCCACGCCACGACCACCGGCTTGCCCCGCAAGGAAGGGTCGTCACGCTGCTCCACGGACGCGTAGAAGGCGTCCATGTCGACGTGAATGATCTTGCGGGGGCGGGACACGGGCGTCGGCACTCGGATTCAGATGAACAAGATTACAGCCACACGCCGCAGTATGGTTGTTGGATAACAACGACATGCGTTTTTGAACCTGAAAACACTACGGCGGCGTACGGTTAAAACGTTTGATTGAATCACTTTTTCTCATGCACTCTTGAGCACTTGCTTCATGCAAGAGCAGTCGACCTGTGGTCGGCTCACCCCGATGACAACTTCTTCAGGATTGCGTTTTCCATGACTCGTCTCAACGCGTTCTCGCGCGACCAGCTGCTGGCCAGCGCCCGCGGTGAACTGTTCGGCCCGGGCAGCGGCCGCCTGCCCAATGATCCGATGCTGATGTTTGATCGCATCACCGACATCCGCGAGGACGGCGGTCCCCATGGCAAAGGCATGGTACGCGCGGAACTGGATATCCGCCCTGACCTGTGGTTCTTCGACTGTCACTTCCTCGGCGACCCGGTCATGCCCGGCTGCCTCGGCCTGGATGCCATGTGGCAGCTGACCGGCTTCTTCCTGACCTGGATCGGTGCGCCCGGCCGTGGCCGCGCCCTGGGCTGCGGCGAAGTCAAATTCACCGGCCAGGTGCTGCCGAGCGCCAAGCGCGTCACCTACGAAATCGACATCTCGCGCGTCATCAACCGCAAGCTGGTGATGGCACAGTCCGATGCCCGCATGCTGGTGGACGGTCGCGAAATCTATTCTGCCAAGGACCTGCGTGTAGGTCTGTTCACTTCCACTGAGAACTTCTGATGCGTCGCGTCGTCATTACCGGAATGGGCATCACCTCGTGCCTGGGCAACGATCTGGACACCGTGTCCTCGGCACTGCGTGAAGGCCGCGCCGGCATCCGCCACCTGCCCGATCACGCCGAAGCCGGCCTGCGCAGCCACGTGGGCGGCAATATCGAGCTGGACCTGGACGCGCAGATCGACCGCAAGGTGAAGCGCTTCATGAGCGATGCCTCGGCCTACGCCTACATCGCCATGCGCGACGCCATCGCCGACGCCGGGCTGGATGAAGCACAGGTGGCTAATCCGCGTACCGGCCTGATCGCCGGCTCCGGCGGTGGCTCCAGCCAGTGGCAGGTGGAATCGGCCGACATCCTGCGTGCGCGTGGCGTGCGCAAGGTCGGCCCGTACATGGTGCCGCGCACGATGTGCTCCACGGTATCGGCCTGCCTGGCCACCGCGTTCCAGATCAAGGGCCTGAGCTACTCGCTGTCGGCCGCCTGCGCCACCTCGGCGCATTGCATCGGCGCCGCCGCGGACCTGATCCGTCATGGCGCGCAGGACGTGATGTTCGCCGGTGGCGGTGAAGACCTGCACTGGTCGATGAGCGTGATGTTCGATGCGATGGGCGCGCTGTCGACCCGTTTCAACGAGACCCCCGCCTCGGCCTCGCGCCCGTACGACAAGGACCGCGACGGCTTCGTCATCGCCGGTGGCGGCGGCATGCTGGTGCTGGAAGACTACGACCACGCCGTGGCCCGTGGTGCCCGCATCTATGCCGAGCTGGTCGGCTACGGTGTCACCTCCGATGGTGCCGACATGGTCGCCCCGTCCGGTGAAGGCGCGGTGCGCTGCATGAACATGGCGATGGAGCACATCACCGCCCCGATCGACTACCTCAACACGCACGGCACCTCGACCCCGCTGGGCGACGTCACCGAGCTGAAGGCCGTGCGTGAAGTGTTCGGCGAGAGCATTCCGCCGCTGTCCTCGACCAAGGCGCTGTCCGGCCATTCGCTGGGCGCGGCAAGCGTGCACGAAGCGATCTACTGCCTGCTGATGATGCGCGACGGCTTCATCGCCGGCTCCGCCAACATCGGCGAGCTGGATCCGCTGGTCGAAGGCTTCCCGATCGTGCAGCAGACCCAGCCGGCACAGCTGAACACCGTGATGTCCAACAGCTTCGGCTTTGGCGGCACGAATGCGGCGCTGGTGTTCAGCCGCATCTGAGCAGCGCCTGGATCCGCATGAAAAAGCCCGGCCATGTGCCGGGCTTTTTCGTGGTCCAGACGGGCGACGGCGTTCGTTACCGCGCGCCGGTCACCGGCAACAACGGCACCAGCAACTGCCGCGCATCCAGCAGCGAATCGACGATGCGATGCCCCAGCGCGCGCAGTTCCTCGTCCGGATGCACCAGGTCCGGCACCTGGATCGCGGTCATACCCGCACCCACCGCCGCGCGGATGCCGGCGGGGGAATCCTCCAGCGCCAGGCAGCGCGCCGGGTCCTTGCCCAGCTTCTGCGCCGCCAGCAGATAGATGTCCGGGGCCGGCTTGGGATGCGACACGTCGCTGCTGGTCACCACCACCTCGAAGAACGGCAGCAGCCCGGCCGCCGCCAGCTTGCGCGAGGCACGCGGCTGCCGCGTCGAGGTCGCCACCGCACGCGGAATGCCGTGTTCGTGCAGCAGCTGCAGGATTTCCAGGATGCCCGGACGCAGCGGCAGCCCCTGCTGCGTACGCGCCTCGTACAGGTCATGACAGCGCGCGAACAGCGCAGCGACCTGCGCGGCATCCATCGTCTGCAGCAGCAGGCGTTCGCAATCGCGATCACCCAGGCCCACCATGCGCAGCCAGAACCCCTCCGGGAACGGCAGCGCCAGTTCCTGCGCCGCCTGCGACCAGCACGCGACCGAGACCCGCTCGCTGTCGATCATCAGGCCGTCCATGTCGAAGATGACGGCGTCGGGCAGGAACGGCAGCGCGGCGAAGGCTGTCATGGGACGTTGAACAGCGTCTCGAGATCGGCCGCATCCAGCATGCGCCACTCGCCTTCCGGCAGCCCGCCCAGCGAGAGCCCGCCGATGCGGCTGCGGTGCAGTGCCTCGACGTGGTTGCCGACCGCCGCGAACATGCGGCGGGCCTGGTGGTAGCGGCCTTCATGCAGCACCAGCTGCGCCTGGCGCGGCCCGTTGACGTGCAGCTCGGCCGGCAGCAGCGGCTTGTCATCCGATTCCAGCAGCAGCGTGCCGCTGGCGAAGCGCGCGGTTTCATCGCCGCGCAGGTCTTCGGCCAGAGTGACCTCGTAGGCCTTGTCCAGGCGCGACTTCGGCGACACGATCCGGTGCAGCAGCGCGCCGTCGTCGGTCATCAGCAGCATCCCGCTGGTATCGCGGTCCAGCCGCCCCACCGAGGACAGCACCGGCGCACGGTCGCGATAGCGCGGCGGCAGCAGGTCGTAGATCAGCCGGCCCTTGTCCTTGGTCGAGCAGGTATAGCCGCGCGGTTTGTGCAGCAGCAGGGTCAGGCCCTGCGGCGAGTCCAGCGGCTCGCCCTCGACCCGGATCGCCTCATGCGCGACCGCGTCGTCGGCGTACAGCACCTCGCCCTCGGCATCGGTGATCAGGCCGGCGCGGAACATCCCCTGCACCTGCTTGCGGCTGCCATAACCGAGGTTGGCCAACAGCTTGACCAGCTTCATGCGCGGCCTCCGCGGCCCCACTTCGGCTCGGTGCTGCGCGGCGTCCGGACCGGCGTGGCGTTCTTGCTGGCCTTGGTCGCTTCGATCAGCTTGAAGCCATCGCGCTCGGCGGCCACGCGGACCTGGCCGAAGCTCTCGTTGAGGATCTGCTCGTACGGCAGGTGGCGGTTGGCCACCAGCCACATCCGGCCGCCCGGGCGCAGCGCCTGCGCGGCCACGGCGATGAAGCGCTGGCCGATGTCGGGACGGTCGGCGCGGGACGGGGTGTGGAACGGCGGGTTGGTCACGATGAAGTCGTACTCGCCGTCGATCCCGGCGGTGACGTCCTGCCAGTGGTAGGCCAGCGCCGCCGGCTTGCCGAGCGCGCCGAGGTTCTCGCGGGCCAGCGCCAGCGCGCGGCCTTCGGCCTCGTACAGGTCCAGCGCGGTCACGTTCGGGCAGCGCGCCAGCACTTCGGCGGACAGATAGCCGAAGCCGGCGCCCAGGTCGGCGCCACGGCCGGCCAGATCGGCCGGCAGCTGCTCGACCAGCAGGGCCGAGGCCGGGTCGATGCGGTCCCAGGCGAAAATGCCCGGGCGGCTCTGGAAGCGGCCGCCCAGGATCGCGCGCGGCGCGTCCAGCGACGCCCAGCGCTGCGCCAGCGCGGCGTCGTGCTGGCCGTTGAGCGGGGCGGTCCAGTAGGCGCGGCAGTGGTTCTTGGTCAGCTTGCCGCCCAGGCCGGCCAGCTGCTGCAGGTCGCCTTCGCCGGAGCGCGCTCCTTCGTTGTTGTGCTGGCAGGCCACCACGATGCCGCCCGGGGCGGCCAGGGCCAGCGCGCGGGCGAACAGGGCCTTGGCTTCCTCACGCTGGCGCGGCGGCAGCACCAGCACCACCGCGTAGCGGGTGGCATCGGTGGCCAGCGGCTGTTCGTCGCGCACCGTCCAGCCACTGGCTTCCAGCGCATCGGCGAACGGGCGGAAGCTCTGCTCGCAGACCAGCTGGGCCGGCTGGGCGTGCTCGCGCAGCGGGGCGCCATCGCGGGCGCGCAGGAACAGCACGGGGCCGGCGGGCCAGGACAGCACGCCACTGGCGAACGGCAGGAACAGGGTTTCCAGGGGAGCGTCGTGCTGGGCAGCCATGCGGGGGGCACATCTTGAAAGAGGCCGCCATTCTACCGGTTCGCCCCGCCCCACCCGGATTTGCGTTTATTCAACGTCCTGTTGATGCCCTGACAACATCCAAACCGGCAGGGTGGAGCCTCACTTCCCGTGGAGATGGCTCATGCGTGCATTGTTCGTCGGTGGCGTAGTCGACAACAGCGAGATGGACATGGAGGGCAGCCAACCACCGGTGCATTACCCCGAAGACACTGGCGGCGGCCATTCGCGCTACCGGCTCCACCAGGTCGGCAAAACGGCCGACGGCAGCGTGGCCTATGCGGTCTATGGCGCCCCGGACCTGGCCGATGAAGAAGTGGCCCGGATTGCCGATGAGCGGGCCTACGCGCGCCGTTTCGAGGCCGAACCCAGCGAATTCATCCACTGATCCCGTCTCTGGCGGCGCGCCTGCCCACCGCGATCACTCGCGGTAGGGCAGCTGCCGGATGGCCTTGATCTGGTCCAGCCACACCACGTGCTGCTGCACCGGGGTGTCCAGATCGTCCAGCCGCAGCTGGCCATTGCTGCCTTCGTTCTCGTCGGCGTCGCGGTACTGCTGCAGCGTCGGCTGCACGGCAACGGTGCCGAGCAGGCGGCTGCCATCGTCAAGCGTGAGTTCGACCTGGGTCTGGCCATGCAGCTGCGGCAGCAGCGCTTCCAGGGCCGCGATGGCGGCCGGATCGGTGTGGATGCGGGGGGCGTAACGGGACATGGCAACTCCTGTGGCGTACGCCTCAGTGTGCCCGTGGCGGCGTCAACACACCGCCAACGGCGGACGCTCAGCGCCCGCCAAGCACGCCGCGCACAGCGGCGACCAGCTGGGCCACCGAATACGGCTTGGCCACATGTTCCTGGAAGCCCGACGCGAGAGCGCGCTTGCGATCGTCGGCACGCGCCAGCGCGGTCACCGCCACGGCGGGCAGCGCATCAGGCTCGACCCCCATGTTGTCGCGCAGCGTGCGGACCAGCCCGTAGCCATCCATGCCCGGCATGCCGATATCGGTCAGCAGCGCGTCGATGCCCTCATGCCCGTTCTCGTTGAGCAGGGCCAGCGCTTCCCCGGCCGAGGAGGCCGTGGTGACCGAGGCACCCTGTTCCTCCAGCAGCCGCCGCAGGTACTCCAGCACTTCGGGCTGGTCTTCCACGGCCAGCAGGTGCAGGCCCTTGAGCGGATACGGTTCGATGATCTGCTCGGTGATCGGGCCACTGAACACTTCGCGCAGCGGACGACCGTCAGCCTGTGGCTGATAGCGCGGCAGGCGCACGTTGAAGCTCGCCCCCTGCCCGTGGCCCTCGCTGCTGGCCGCGACCACGCCGCCATGCAGTTCGACCAGCTGCTGCACGATCGCCAGCCCCAGCCCCAACCCGCCGTGGCGGCGCGTAGTGGTGCCGTCGGCCTGGCGGAAGCGGCTGAACAGATGGCGCAGGAATTCCGGTGCGATACCGTCGCCGGAATCGGTCACGGTGATCGACCACTGCCCACCGTCGGCGGCCAGGGTCAGGATCACGCGCCCTTCGGCGGGGGTGAACTTGATCGCGTTGGAGAGCAGGTTCCACAGCACCTGCTGCAGGCGCGTGGCATCGCCGAGCACCAGGCAGGGCTCGTCGGGCATCACCAGTTCCATCGAGAGCGCTTTGCCTTCGGCGACCAGCTCCTGCGCGCGCATCGCTTCTTCCAGCTGCGCACGCAGATCCAGCATCTCCACTTCCAGCTGGACCTTGCCCAGCAGCATGCTGCTCAGGTCCAGCATGTCCGAGATCAGGCGTTTCTGCGCCATCGCACTGTTGGCGATCACGCCCAGTCCCTTGTACATCGGGCTGGTGTTGTCGATGCGCTGCAGCAGCAGTTCGCTCCAGCCCAGGATGGTGGTCAGCGGCGTGCGCAGCTCGTGCGACAGCGTGGCCAGGAACTCATCCTTCAAGCGCGCCATGTTCTCGGCAGCGCTGCGTGCGGCGCGTTCGGACTGCAGCAGTTCCTCGCGCGCCATTTCGATCTCGCGGCGCTCGGTCACGTCCGGACTGCTGCCGGCCAGGCCGATGAAACGGCCCATCCGCGAGAAGCGCGGACGCGCATTCATTTCCAGCCAGCGCCACTGGCCATCGGCGCGGCGGCCGCGGACCAGCGCATGCATGGAGCGCTGCGACTTCAGCGCTTCCTGCAGTTCGTAATCGAACACCGAGGCATCATCGGGATGCACCAGCCCACGCCAGACATCATCCGGCACGCGCTGCTCATCGCCGCCAAAGAACTCACTGAAAGCGCTGTTGACGAAGCGCGAATGGCCGCGCTCATCCAGCACCCAGACCGGCATCGGCAGGCCATCGGCCAGCGCACTGAAGCGCGCCTCGCTTTCGGCCAGCTCCACTTCGATGTGCTTGCGGTTGGTGATGTCGAAGAACACCACGGCCACCAGATGCTCGCCGGGCTCGCCCACCCTGACCGCCTCGACCGAGTACCACCGGTTCAAGGCGCGTGCTTCCATCTCGAACTGCCTGGCCTGGCCGCTCAGTGCCACCTCGCCATAGACACGGTACCAATCCTGCTCATGCCCGGGCTGCAGGCTGCTCATCCGCTGGCCACAGGCGTTGTCGAGCCCGGTGTTACGGGCAAACGCCTCGTTTACCTCGACGAACCGGTAGTCAACGCCGACACCCGCGTCATCGAAGATCACTTCGATGATGCAGAACCCCGCATTCAGGCGTTCAAGTACCGTGCGATACAGGGCCGGATCCGGCGATGAAGCCAGGAAAGAGGCGCGTTCCAACGTCGAAGTGGGCAGGCTGGGCAAGGGCTTCAATGAGGCAACTGGCGAAACAGAGGAGGACAGGATCGGCCAACGCGCGTATTCGCAGCGTCAAGCGCCGAGGGTCGGGGGCAGGCCTGGGTGAATTGGCGCCAACCGCAGAGGCGGAGCATACACGCCTGCATTGTGGGCCACCCGGATCGGGATCACACTGGGCACCTGATCCCACTTGTGATCGCGACCCAGGAGTTGTCATGAACCGCACATCCCTGATCGCCGGCGCGCTGGCTGGCCTGCTGCTCGTCGGCAGTGCCTCCGCCGCCCCGCGCACCGTGACCGACCCGCAGGCCCCACGCGCGCTCCAGGCCGAGGGCCCGGTCCAGGTGACCTGGACCGACCCGGCGCAGTTCACTGAAATCCGCCAGAGCAACAACCGCTTCGAAGCCGAACGCGGCGACTGGGTGCAGCAGCTGGCCAAGTACGTCCAGACCACCGCCGGCAAGGAGCTGCAGCCTGGCCAGACGCTGGACGTGACGTTTACCGACATCAAACGCGCCGGTGATTACGAGCCGTGGCACGGCCCGCGCTCCAACGACATCCGGGTGATGCGCGACATCTATCCGCCGCGCGTGTCGCTGACCTACACCCTCAAGGATGCGCAGGGCCAGGTGATCGGCGAAGGCGAGCGCAAGCTGCAGGACACCGGCTACCTGCACAACATCGGCCGGCAGAGCGACACCGATCCGCTGCGCTACGAGAAGCGCCTGCTGGATGACTGGATCCGGCGCGAGCTGCGCAACCAGGCCACCGCCAGTACCTGAGCCCTCCCTCAGCCGCCGACGTACTCGCGCACGACCCGCTTCACGCCGCACGGCAGCTGGTAGGCACTGACGCCGCACAGCGGTGCCAGCGCCTCGATGCGCGGGGCATCGCCCCACAGCGTCACCGTGCTGCCGATACCCGCCTGCGGCAGGTGGGTGAGGTCGACGGTGAGCATGTCCATCGAGACCCGACCGATCACGATGCCGGGCTGGTCATCGATGCGCACGGGCGTGCCGTTCGGCGCGAACTGCGGGTAGCCATCGGCATAGCCGAGGGCGACCACGCCGACCCGGGTCGGCCGCTGCGCGACGAACCGCGCGCCGTAGCCGACCGGCTCGCCCACCGCGATATCGCGCACCGCGAAGATTTTCGAGCGCATGGTCATGACCGGGCGCAGGCGCTCGGTCAGCGCGGTGTGCGCCGGCATCGGGTTGATCCCGTACAGCATCAGGCCCGGACGGACCCAGTCGCTGCGCACGTCCGGCCAGCCCAGCAGCGCGGGCGAATTGCACAGGCTGGTCTGCCCGGCCAGACCCTCGATGGCGGCGGCAAACACGTCGGCCTGCTCGCGGGTGCGCGGGCTGTCCAGTTCGTCGGCACGCGCCATGTGGGTCATCAGCACCATCGGCCCGACATGCGCCAGCGTGCTCAGCGTGGCATGCGCGGCGCGGAACTCGTCCGGCCACAGGCCCAGGCGATGCATGCCGCTGTCCAGCTTCAACCACACGGTGAGCGTGGCGGTGGTCTGGAACGCGGCGACCGCCTCGACCTGCCACGGCGCGCCGACCGCGAACCACAGATCGTGTTCGACGATCAGCGGCAGCTCATCGGCGTCGAAGAAGCCTTCCAACAGCAGGATCGGACCGGTGATGCCCGCCGCCCGCAGTTCCAGCGCTTCCTCGATGCAGGCCACGCCGAACGCATCGGCCTCGGCCTGCAGCGCACGGGCGCAGCGCACCGCACCGTGGCCGTAGGCATCGGCCTTGATCACTGCAACGGCCTTGCCGCCCCCCAGTTCGCGTGCCAGCCGGTAGTTGCCGCGCAGCGCGTCCAGATCAATCAACGCACGGGCTGGGCGCATGAACTCGACTCACGGTGACGGACGGACGCGGCGTGGTGGGTGTAACGGAAGATATCCAGGCCTTCGGTGCTGATCTGCGGCTGGCGGGCATCCATCAGGTCGGCCAGGTAGCGGCCGGAGCCGCACGCCATGGTCCAGCCCAGGGTGCCGTGGCCGGTATTGAGGAACAGGTTGCGATACGGCGTGGCGCCGACCACGGGCGTGCCATCCGGCGTGGCCGGCCGCAGCCCGGTCCAGAACTCGGCGCGCGACAGATCGCCGCCGTGCGGGTACAGATCGCGCACGACCTTCTCCAGCGTGGCGCGGCGGCGCGGCGAGAGCGACAGGTCGAACCCGCCCACTTCAGCCATGCCACCCACGCGGATGCGGTCGTCGAAGCGGGTCACGGCCACCTTGTAGCTTTCGTCCAGGATGGTCGAGGTCGGGGCCATCGCCGGGTCGGTGATCGGCAGCGTCAGCGAGTAACCCTTGAGCGGGTACACCGGCAGCTGCATGCCCAGCGGCGCGACCAGCGACGGCGAATAGCTGCCGAGCGCGACCACGTAGCGATCGGCGGTTTCCAGCTTGCCGTCGATGCGCACACCGGTGATGCGGTCGCCGTCGCTCTGCAGGCCGGCGATGTCCTGGTCGAAGCGGAATTCGACCCCGGCATCGACACACATCTGCGCCAGGCGGCGGGTGAACAGCTGGCAGTCGCCGGTCTGGTCGCGCGGCAGGCGCAGCGCGCCGACGAGCGTGTCGGCCACGCCGGCCAGCGCCGGTTCGTGGGCGATGATGCCGTCGCGGTCGAGCACCTGATAGGGCACGCCGTACTGCGCCAGCACCTCGATGTCCTGCGCGGAGGCATCCAGCTGCTGCTGGGTACGGAACAGCTGGGTGGTGCCCAGGTCGCGGCCTTCGAACTCGATGCCGGTCTCGCGGCGGAGTTCGTTGAGGCAGTCGCGGCTGTACTCGGACATGCGCACCATGCGCGCCTTGTTGATCGCGTAGCGCTCGTGCGTGCAGTTGCGCAGCATCTGCGCCAGCCAGCGGTACTGGTGCCAGTCCAGGCCCGGGCGGATCGCCAGCGGCGCGTGTTCGGAGAACAGCCACTTGACCGCCTTGAGCGGCACGCCCGGGGCCGCCCACGGCGAGGTATAGCCGAACGACAGCTGGCCTGCGTTGGCGAAACTGGTTTCCAGCGCCGGACCGGGCTGGCGGTCGACGACCGTGACTTCAAACCCGGCCTGCCGCAGGTACCAGGCACTGGTCGTGCCGATCACACCGCTGCCAAGGACTAGAACGCGCATGACACCTCTCCAACCCGATCATTCCCTGCGCAGGAGCACGCCGGGACCATAATTGAGGAAGTATAGTCAGCCACAACCAAGCAATTCGCCTGTTTTTAGAGCCTGAGGCAGGGTATTGTCCTGCCAACAACCTTGAGAGGCTGACGCCGATGGCCGCGCGTGCCCGCGAACTGGACAAGATCGACCGCAAAATCCTGCGCATCCTGCAGGACGAGGGCCGAATCTCCTTCACCGAGCTGGGCGAGCGCGTCGGTCTGTCGACCACGCCCTGCACCGAACGCGTCCGCCGGCTCGAGCGCGACGGCGCGATCACCGGTTACTACGCCAAGCTCGATCCGCATTACCTCAAGGCCAGCCTGCTGGTGTTCGTGGAGATCAGCCTGGCCTACAAGTCCGGCGATATCTTCGAAGAGTTCCGGCGGGCGGCGTTGAAGCTGCCCAACGTGCTGGAATGCCATCTGGTCTCGGGCGATTTCGATTACCTGCTCAAGGCGCGCATCAGCGAGATGGCCTCCTACCGCAAGCTGCTCGGCAGCACGCTGCTGACCCTGCCGCACGTGCGTGAATCCAAGAGCTATATCGTGATGGAAGAGGTCAAGGAAACCCTGACCCTGCCGATCCCGGATTGAGCGCGGGCCGGTTCAAAGCAGAAAGGCGGCGCGCATGTGCGCACCGCCTTCGTTCATTGCGCCAAGCGCATCAGCGCTGCTGTTTCTGGTCCTGATGCTTCTGGTCCTGCTGCTTGCCGCCCTTCTGATTCTGCTGGTCCCACTGCTGCTGGTTCTGCTGGCCGGGCTTCTGGTTCTGCTGCTGACTGCCCTGCTGCTCCTGCGGCGCCTTGCCGGGACTGCGGTTCTGCTGGTTAGCCATGATTGCACTCTTCTCGAAAAACCTCGGGGATGCGCTGTGTTGCGGCGCGGGGACAGGGTCTCGCCGATCCGGTTAATCACAGGCGAAAAATCGGTGAGGCACTCCGTTGACGGCGATGACTGCGGGAACAACGATGTAAACCATTCATCTTGCTCGCAGGCCATGGCCCCCGATTACGGCTTGATCTGCTGGCCGTCGCCGCTGGGGATGGAGTCGTAGTAGCGGCCGGTGCGGGTATCGAGCACACGATTGGGGCTCACCTGGCGGGCCCCGGGAATGATCCGGCCGTGACGGTCGTAGATCTTGCCCTGTACCGCGGGCCCCTGCATCGGCGCGGGCTGCGAAGGGCCTTTGCTCTGGATCGGATGCGTGCGCAGCTGCTGCTGGGTCTGCGCGGACGACCTCACCGGCGCCATCTGCCCGGACAGGCTGTCGACCGGCGCCGGCTGGACGGGGGTGGGCAGCGGCGTGGGCGTCGGCTGAGGCGCGACCACCGGCCGCGTCGCCGTGGGCTTGGGCGGCGGGCCGATCTGCGCGGCCGCGGTCAACGGCAGCAGCACCAGCAGGGCAGCGGCGAGGCGGCGTGGGCGGTACATGGCGGTCTCCCGGCGGCGGTTCAGGTCTTCACCATGCACCTGCACGGGTATCAGCACCATGAACGCCCTGGCTTGTACCTCCAGAGGCAACAGCTCAATCTACGTACCACATCAATAGGGAATGTTTATGACAGCTTTCGACCTTTCCCCGCCCACCGACGCCCAGCGCCAGGCCCTGGTGGCCGGGCTCAGCGCCGATGAGCAGCGCGTGCTGCTGCACCATGGCACCGAGGCGCCGTTCTGCGGGGTGTTCCTGGACAACAAGCAGGACGGGGTCTACGGCTGCCGTTTGTGCGGCCTGCCGCTGTTCCGCTCCAGCACCAAGTTCGACTCCGGCACTGGCTGGCCGAGCTTCTTCGCGCCCTTCGACCCCGCCCATGTCCGTGAGATCCGCGACGCCAGCCATGGCATGGTCCGCACCGAAATCGTCTGCGCGCGGTGTGACAGCCATCTCGGCCATGTGTTCCCCGATGGCCCGCCGCCGACCCACGAGCGCCACTGCCTGAATTCGGTCTCGCTGTCGTTCACGCCCAACGGGCAGGCCTATCCGGATCCCCTGCAGCGCGGTGGTGCCGAAGCCGGCGCGGCGGCCTAGGCACGACCGGTCGGTCCGCACGCCTGAGGCCTGCCTGTGGCTTGGCACGCACGCGCCAGCTCAAAAGTGTGACATTGGTCGAACGCCCCCCTTCAGAAATGGTGTGAAGGGGCCGACATGGAGGTATCCCCTTCCCGCGTCGGCCCCATGCTCATCATCGTTGGACTTCTCGTCGTCATCCTCAGCGTGCTCGGCGGTTATGTGGGCGCGCACGGCAAACTCGGCGCGCTGTGGCAGCCCTATGAACTGGTGATCATCGGCGGCGCCGCGCTGGGCGCGTTCCTGGTCGGCACCCCGGTCAAAACCGTGAAGCAGACCCTGCAGGCCACCGTCGGCGTGTTCAAGGGCCCGCGCTACAAGCAGCAGGACTACATCGACGTCCTCAGCCTGCTCTACGAACTGCTCAACAAGGCCCGCCGCGAAGGCTTCATGGCGCTGGAAGACCATGTCGAGCGACCGGCCGAGAGCAGCATCTTCGCCAACTACCCCAAGGTGCAGGCCGACCATCACCTGGTCGACTTCATCACCGACTGCCTGCGCCTGATGATCGGCAGCAACATCGAGCCGCATGAGCTGGAGCCGCTGCTGGAGATGGAGCTGGAGAAGCATCACGGCGAGGCGATGCAGCCGGCGGCGGTGCTCAACAAGGTCGCCGACGGCCTGCCGGGCTTCGGCATCGTCGCTGCGGTGCTCGGCATCGTGATCACCATGGGCTCGATCGGCGGCGAGATCACCGAAGTCGGCGCGCACGTCGCCGGCGCACTGGTCGGCACCTTCCTGGGCATCCTGCTGGCCTACGGCTTCGTCGGCCCGCTGGCCTCGGCCGTGGAAGCCCGCGCCGAACAGGACGCGCGCATCTACGAATCGGTGAAGACCGCCCTGCTGGCCTGCCTGCGCGGCTACAACCCGAAGATCGCCCTCGAATTCGCCCGCAAGACCCTGCCGTCCAACGTGCGGCCGGGCTTCAGCGCGTTCGAACAGCACCTCAAGACGGTCAAGTAAGGCAGCGCCATGGCCGAGAACAAACCCACCGTCATCGTCCGCCGGGTCAAGAAGGCCGGCCACGCCGCGCACCATGGCGGTGCCTGGAAGGTGGCCTATGCCGACTTCGTGACCGCGATGATGGCCTTCTTCCTGGTGCTGTGGCTGATGGCCGCCACCACCAAGCCCGAGCGCGCGGCGATCTCCGAATACTTCCGCAACCCCAGCCCGCTGGCCGGCAGCAGTTCCACTCCGGCCCCCGGCATGGCCGGTCCGGGCGGCGCCAGCACCTCGATGATCAAGCTGGGCGGCGCCACCGACATCTCGCGCGGCAACAGCAACGATCCCTTCCAGAGCCAGCAGGCCGCCAAGCCGGTGCCGCAGACCGATCGCGAGCGGGAAAAGCAGCAGCTCGAAGCGCTCAAGCAGGAGTTGGAAGAAGCGATCAGCAAGAGCCAGGCGCTGGAGCCGTTCAAGGACCAGCTGCTGCTCGACCTCACCCCGGAAGGGCTGCGCATCCAGATCGTGGACAAGCAGAACCGCCCGATGTTCGACATGGGCAGCGCCACGCTCAAGCCCTACACGCGCGAGATCCTGCGCGAGCTGTCGCAGTTCATCAACCACGTGCCGAACCGGATCAGCATCACCGGGCATACCGATACCACCGCGTACAACGCCGTGCATGGCTACAGCAACTGGGAGCTCAGCGCCGACCGCGCCAACGCGGCCCGGCGTGCGCTGCTTGATGGCGGGATGACCGAAGACAAGGTGACCCGCGTGGTCGGGCTGTCCTCCTCGGTGCTGTTCGACCGGAGCCAACCGGACAACCCGATCAACCGCCGGATCAGCATCGTGGTGATGACCAAGGCCGCCGAGGCCGCCGCCCTGGCCGGTGCCGGCCAGGAAGTGGCGCTGTCGCCCACGGCGGCCGACGCGGATATCCAGGCCGCGCTGGCGCCGGCTGTCGCGCCCTAAGGGGCGCCGTGGCGGTGGAGCCGGCCAGCGGCCGGCACTACAATGGGTCTTTCCTTTTGTAGATAGACCGTCCTCATGTCGAAGCAGTCCAAGGCCAAGCGCGACAAGCGCAAGAAGCAGCAGCCCAAGCGTCCGATCAACCGCCTCAACGCCCAGCAGCCGGTGCAGAACCATGCCGTGCTGACCAACGAAGAAGGCCAGGTCGTCGCCGCGATCGGCCTGCAGGGCACCGAGTGGCTGCTGGCCATCGGCGGCCAGACCATGGGCAACGCCGACAACCCGGTGCCGATGCTGGCCATGCTCAAGCACCTGTCCAACGTCCAGGAAAAGGAAGGCCGCAAGGTCAACCTGGAGTACTCGACCCAGCTGCAGCAGCTGATCGACGACCTGGCCGCCGATGAAGGCAAGACCGCCGACGAGTACCTGTCGCAGCTGGTTTCCGAGTTCGAAGGCGTGGAAGGTGACGACGAAGCCGACGCCGACGCCGAAGATGCCGAGATCGTGGCCGACGACGCCGCCGCTGCCCCGGCCGATGCCGAGCCGGCCCCGGCCGCCAGCGACGACAAGCCGCAGGCCTGAGCCACGGCGATCCGGTGACGGTCTATATCGACGATGCGGTACACCCCTGGCGCGGCGAGCGCTGGGCGCATCTGATGGCCGACACCCTGCCCGAGCTGCACGCCATGGCGGCGCAGCTCGGGATTCCGCTGCGGGCGTTCCAGAACCGCCGCAGCGGCGCGCACTACGACGTGCCCGCCCCTTTGCGCCTGCAGGCGATCGCCCTGGGCGCACAGGCGATCTCACGGCATACGGACCGCGCGCTGGTCAAAGCGGTCATCGCCAATGCGAGAAGCCAATACCGGTAGGTGCCGACCGTTGGTCGGCACACGCAGACCGCAGTCACGCCGTCAGAACGGGTCGCTGCCCGGCCGCACTTCCACGCCCAGCAGCGAGCACAGCGCCAGCATCGCGTCGTCATCGCGGTTGAGCGCCATCCAGCCGGCCAGGGTGTCATTGCCGGTATCCACGCTCCACAGCGCGTAGTTGTGCTCGCGCAGACGGTCGTGGGCAGTGGCCATCAGCGCCGGCGCGTCCACCCCGGCGGCGAAATCCTCATCGTCCAGGTCGCCACCCCAGTCGATCTGCAGGTTCCAGCGCGCGGACAGCTCGTTGACGGCCGACATCAGCGCATCGGCATCGCTGCGCTCGACCTCGAAGCCGGACTGCCAGGCAATCGCGGCCATCAACGGCGGCAGCCAGTCGGCGTCCTCATCGATGCCTTCCCCGCTTTCCAGCAGTGCTTCGCGCCAGCGGTTGAACTGCTGCAGGGCCAGTTCTTCATCGCCCGGGTTGATCAGCACGAACAGGTTCCAGATCCGCGCCTCGAAATCGTCCTCGTCGAAATCGCGTTCCTCTTCTTCGAAGTCGAAATAATCGCTGTTGTCGGGCATGACCGGTATTCCTGGAGACAGGGGCGCATTCTGCCGTGCAAGGGCGTTGGCAGGAAGCGAAATTCGGCGCGGGGCCCGCTGCGGTTTATCCTGTACGCCAGAAGACGGCCTTGGTGGTCGTCAGCATCCTGTGACCATGAGCGATACCCCTCCCGATCACCTGGCGATCAACCCGACCAGCCCCTTCCACGATGCCGCTGCGCTGGAGCGCGGCGTGGGCATCCGCTTCAACGATGTCGAGCGCGACAACGTCGAGGAGTATTCGGTCAGCGAAGGCTGGATCCGCGTGCAGGCCGGCAAGGCCCGTGACCGCCGCGGCAACCCGATGACGATCAAGATCAAGGGCACCGTGGTGGCCTACTTCCTGGATCAGAAGCCGGACGCCTGATCCCACGTGTGCCGGGGTAGAGCCACCCCATGGGTGGCTGCCCTTCGTCCCGGGCGCGTGGGTTCCAGTAGCCACCCATGGGGTGGCTCTACCCGGCCTCAATCGCGTTGCCGCGTTTCCAGCAGGTCCAGGTTGCGGATCAGCCGGCGCGAGATCTCATCGGAGATCTTCCCGCGCCGGGTCAGCCGGAACAGCTCTTCGCGCTCGGCGGTGAGCCCGGCGGTGCGCAGCTGGCGATAGCCCTGCTCCATCCGCTTCACCTTTTCCGGATCGGCATCCGGCCCCGCGTCCTTCTCCAGATTGCGCTGGTACAGCAGGCTCACCCGTGAGGCGGCGTCGTTGTAGAGCTGCACGTTCTCGGTGGTCTGGTTCTGCACCAGCTGCTGGCGCGTACGCTCCACCCCGGCCAGCGCGGCCTTGGCGGCGAGCTTGCGGGCCAGGTCTTCTTCCTTGCGCTCGCCCGAATCGGCCGGCAGTTCCAGCCCCTTGAGCAGGCGCGGCAGCGCGATGCTGGCCCCGACCAGCGAGATCAGGATCACCGCCGCGGCCAGGAAGATCACCAGATCGCGCGCCGGGAACGCACTGCCATCGGGCAGGAACAGCGGCAGGGTCAGCACGCCGGCCAGGGTGATCGCACCGCGCACGCCGGCCAGCGAGGTCGCCACCACGATCCGCCACGACGTGCCCGGGCGTGCTTCACCCCGGTGGCGCGCGCGCAGCAGGCTCCAGCGCAGCGACAGCCACACCCAGGCCAGGCGCAGCAGCACCAGCGCGAGGTTGATCACCACCACGTAGACCAGCAGCCACCACGCACTGTGGTGCCCGCTCTCGCTGACCGTCTTGATCGCGCGCTCGACGATGCCGGGCAGCTGCTCGCCGAGCAGCACGAACATGATGCCGTTGAAGCTGAACTGCAGCATGTTCCACACGGCCGTACGCTGCACGCGCATGCTGCCCGAGACACGGCCGCTCAGTTCCACGTAGCTCATCGTGATGCCTGCGGCGACCGCCGAGAGGATGCCCGAGGCGTTGAACTCTTCGGCCAGCAGGTAGGCGGCGAACGGGATCAGCAGATTCACCAGCAGCGCCGCACCGGGCTCCTCGCCGAAGCGCCGCCACAGCCAGCGCTGGAAGGTCGACACGCCCAGCGTCACCGCCACACCGATCGCCAGCCCGGCCACCGCCACCCACAGGAAGGTCAGCGAGGCCGTCGCCAGCGAGAAGGTGCCGGTCATCACCGCCGCCACCGCGAAGCGGAAGCAGACCAGGCCGGAGGCATCGTTGAGCAGCGACTCGCCTTCCAGGATGTGCATCAGCCGCTTGGGGATCGGCGCGCGCGAGGCGATCGAACTGACCGCCACCGGATCGGTCGGCGAGATGATCGCCGCCAGCGCGAAGGCCACGGCCAGCGGCATCACCGGGATCATCCAGTGGATCAGGAAGCCGGCCCCGATCACGGTGAACACCACCAGCCCGAACGCCAGCTCCAGGATCACGCCTTTATCGCGGAACAGGCCCTGCTTGGGGATGCGCCAGCCATCCAGGAACAGCAGCGGCGGCAGGAACAGCAGGAAGAACATCTCCGGCTCCAGCGCGTGGCCGCGGTTGAAGACCCCGGCAATGACCGCGCCCAGCCCGATCTGCACCAGCGGCAGTGGCAGGGACAACGGCAGGACGCGGACCAGGTAGCCGCTGGCGACCACCGCCACCAGCATCGCCAGAACGACTTCAATGGTATGCATGCATTTTCCAGTAAGCAGCGCGGGGGAGGCTGCGGGCAGCCGGCGCCGGAAACAGGAAAAAACGTACCACACGTGCGCCGCCACGCGAATGCGCGGGGCGCACCAGGCTCAGTCGGCGGACAGCCGCTGCGCGTCGGCGCCGTCGAAGCGATAGATGTCCATCGCCAGGAACCCCGCATCGATGCCTGCATCGATACGCTGCGCGCCGAGCGCATCGCCACCGGCCGCGCCCATCGCGAAATGCAGCGGCTGCAGGTGCTCGTCGCTGGGGTGTGCCTGCACGGCGTGCGGGGCCTGACGGCGGTAGTCCAGGAGTGCGGCACTGTCATCGGCCTGCAGGCGCTGCTCCACCCACTCGATGAAGGGCCGCACATACGGCGCTTCCTTGCCGTCCTGGTAGCTGCGCCAATCGTGCAGGTTGTGGGTGATGCTGCCCGAGCCGATCAACAGCACGCCCTGCTCGCGCAGCGGCGCCAGCGCGCGGCCCAGCGCGAACTGATGGGCCGGCCCAAGCAATGGCTGGATCGCCAGCGGCACGACCGGAATCTCCGCCTGCGGGTACAGGAAGCGCAGCGGCACCCAGGCACCGTGGTCGAGGCCGCGCTGCGGATCGGTCGCCGTCGGCAGGCCGGCCGCGGTCAGCCGCTGCGCGATCTCCTGGGCCAGCGCAGGGTCGCCCGGCGCCGGGTACTGCAGATCGAACAGCGCCTGCGGAAAACCGCCGAAATCGTGGATCGTGGGCGGCTGGGCATGCCCGCCCACCACCGGCTGGTGGGTCAGCCAGTGCGCCGACGCCATCACGATCGCGCGCGGCCGCGGCAGGCGCGCCGCCAGTGCGGCCAGGCGCTCGCCGATCAGACCGGGATTCAGCGCGGTCATCGGCGAACCGTGGGAGATGTAGAGGGAGGGCAAGCGGGACATCACGGACTCCAATAGCGGCACGCCCACCGGGGCGGTGCCTGGATCTCAGACTATTGCGTACGGATCGGCCAATAAATACGATTCATCGACGCTGTTTATTCCGGAAAAAGAAACAATGGACACTCTGGACGCCATGCGTGTGTTTGTCGCCGTGGTCGAGCGCAACGGCTTCAGTGCCGCCGCGCAGGCCCTGGACCTGTCCACGGCGGGGGTCACCCGGCAGATCGCCGCGCTGGAAAAGCGCCTGTCGACCCGCCTGCTCAACCGGACGACCCGTCGCGTGAGCCCGACCAGCACGGGCGCGGCCTATTACGCCGAGTGCGTGCGTCTGCTGGCCGAATTCGATGCGCTGGAGGCCGGCATCAGCGCGCAGGCGTTGGAGCCCTCCGGGCGGCTGCGGATCAACGCGCCGGTCAGCTATGGCATCGCGCGGCTCGGTCCGCTGCTGGCCGGCTATCGCGCGCGCTACCCGCAGGTGGAACTGGACCTGTCGTTGTCCGATCGCCTGGTGGACATGGTCGAAGAAGGCTACGACGTGGCGATCCGCATCACCCGCCAGCCCAGCCCGACCCTGATCGCGCGCAAACTCGCCGACGTGCAGATCAGCCTGTGCGCGGCGCCGTCGTATCTGGATGCGCATGGCCGCCCGCAGCAGCCTGAAGACCTGTCCGCACACGAGTGCCTGAGTTACAGCTACTGGGCCGGTGGCGATGCCTGGCAGCTGCACGGCCCGCGCGGCGAGGTCTCCGTGCCGGTGCACGGCAGCGTCCGCGCCAACAATGGCGATGTGCTGCGCGAGGCCGCGATCGCCGGCATGGGCATCATCGTGCAGCCGGACTTCCTGGTCGCCGAGGCCATCGCCGATGGCCGGTTGGAACGCGTGCTGCCCGCGTGGGCGGTGCCCGGCATCGGCATCCATGCGGTGTACACCAGCCGCAGCCATCTGGCACCCAAGGTCCGCAGCTTCATCGATTACCTGGTCGAAGCGCTGGGCTGACCACGGATGGCGGCGCCCGGGCAGCCCCCTGCGTTACGCCTCCACCGCGTCCAGCTGCGCGATCACCTTGGCCAGCGGCATCGGCCGGCCGAGCAGATAGCCCTGCACCTGGTCGCAGCCGTGCGCGGCCAACCATTGATGCTGGCCCGGGGTCTCCACGCCTTCGGCGATGATGGTCAGGCCCATGCTGTGGCCCAGCGACAGCAGCGCGCGGCAGATCGAGGCATTGCGCGGATTGGTTTCCACGTCCGCCACGAAGCTCCGGTCGATCTTCAGGATGTCCAGCGGCAGATGCTGCAGATAGGACATGTTGGAATACCCGGTGCCGAAATCATCCAGCGAAATGCAGATGCCCTGTTCGTGCAGGCGCTGCATGGTCTGCTTGGCCTGGCCCGGCTTGCGCATCAGGCTGCTCTCGGTGAGCTCGACCTGCAGCGCACCGCGGGCCAGCCCGAACTCCTGGCTGGCGCGGGTGAATTCGGCGACCAGGTCGCTGTTGAAGAACTGCACCGCGGAGACGTTCACCGCGATCGGCAGGTCCCAGCCGGCATCGACCAGCTGCCGCTGTGCCTGTGCCGCGGCGCGGATCACCCAGCGGCCAAGCGCGAGGATCAGCCCGGTGTCTTCGCACAGCTGGATGAACTCGCCCGGCGGAATGAAGCTGCCATCCGCCTGCGGCCAGCGCAGCAGGGCTTCCAGCGCGGCCGGGCTGCTGTCGCCGGCATGGCAGATCGGCTGGTAGTACAGCTCGAACTCGGTATCGATCGCACTGTGGATGCGCCCGGCCAGGCGCAGCCGCTCGGCAAAACGGGAACTCACGGTGGTGTCGTACCACGCGATGACATTGCCTTCGTCGCGCGCCGCATGCGCGGCCTGCGCGGCCATGCCGATGACCTGCTCGGCCGTGCTGGCATCGCCGTCGAACTTCACGGCGACGCCGATACGCGGCTCGAACTGGTGCAGCCAATCCTGCCCGCGCACCGGTTCGGACACGGTCTGCACCAGCGTATCCAGCGCGGTCTGGCGCTGATGGTCGTCGCGGATGGCGAAGATGAAATCCTCGGCAGGCTGGAAGGCCAGCAGGCCGTAGCGCACGCCGAGCCCGCCCAGGCGCTTGGCCATCGCCTGCAGCACCACGTCGCCGACTTCGCGGCCCAGCGTGTCCGACACCAGCTGCAGGCCGCGGAACTGCACGTACGCGATCGTGTACGCCCCGCCCTCCTCGTCCAGCTGCGCGGCCAGCGCGCGCGTATTGAGCAGGCCGGTCGCCGGGTTGTGGGTGGCGTGGTAGGCCAGGTCGCGCTCATAGGCCAGCCGCTCGCTGACGTCCTCGGCCAGCACCAGGCAGGCCTGGCGGCCATCGAAATCCAGCCGCGCCAGATGCGCACGCACCTCGAAGACGCTGCCGTCCTTGCGCTGGTGCAGGCGCACCTGCGCATCCTGCACATCGCCGATGCGGGCCTGCGCGATCGCCCCGCGGATTTCCTCCCAGCCTTCGCGCGGGCGGATGTCCAGGATGCTCATCGACAGGAATTCATCGCGGCTGTAGCCGTACTGGCGCACCGCCGCTTCGTTGACCTCGAGGAAGCGAAGCGTGTCCGGATCGAACACCCAGAACGGTGCCGGATTGCGGTCGAACAACAGGCGGAACTGGCGCTCGGCCTGCTGCACGCGGGCCAGCGCGTCGACGCGCTCGCTGACATCGGTCAGCGCGCCGATCATGCGCCGCTCGCGGTCCACCACCGCCACCCGCTGGCCGCGCGCGGAGACCCAGCGGATCGCCCCGCCCGGCAACACCAGGCGGAACATTTCATCGAGCACGCCGCTGCCGGCGAACGCGGCGTCGAAGGCCTGCTGCATGCGCGCCGTGTCATCGTGGTGCACCCGCGCGAAGAAATCGGCGAGCGGCAGGCTCTCGATATCGATGCCGAAGATCTCGCGGGCCAGCGGTGACCAGCGCAGCAGGCAGGCATCCTCGTCCACGTACCAGGTGCAGACCTTGCCGACCTGATGGGCCATGCGCAGTTCGGCGTGGCCGGTACGCAGTTCCTCGCTCAGGCTGTCCTGGTCGCGCGTGGCGCGGCGC
Source organism: Stenotrophomonas sp. TWI1149 (assembly GCF_039673155.1). NCBI lineage: Bacteria > Pseudomonadati > Pseudomonadota > Gammaproteobacteria > Lysobacterales > Lysobacteraceae > Stenotrophomonas > Stenotrophomonas sp. TWI1149. The sequence continues at coordinate 113,923 of NZ_JBDJLB010000009.1, read as the reverse complement.
AGGCTGACATAGACCGCGCCAAACAGCGCCCAGTACAGCAGGTAGACCCCGACCGAGGCCTGCACATACGGCCACCAGGCCGCCAGCACGTCGCGCCGGCCCAACCCGGCGTACACCGCCAGCGGGTACTGGGCCAGCGTGCTGAGGCTGGAGATGCGTTCGACGCCATCGACCGCGCTGGTCTCGACCCCCAGCGGGGTCAACGCATCGCGGCCCAGCATCTCGCGCCTGGCGAGGCCGAAGCGGCGCCCGACCACGCCAACCGGATCGGGGCTGCGCGCCAGCACATAGCCCTGCGGGTCGGTGATCGAGATCACCCCGGCCTCGCCGGTATCCATGCCGCCGATGACCGACTGCAGTTCCGAGGTGCGCAGCCGTGCGAGCAGCCAGCGGTCTCCGCCCATCGGCAACGCCAGCGGCAGGATCCAGTGCGCGCTGTCCAGCGCCTGCGGCGGACCGAGGAACAGCTGGCTGCCCCTGCCGCGGTTGTCATCCACCGCCCAGAGCGGCAACTGCAGGTCGCCGCTGCCGCTGGTCAGGGCGCGCCCGTACTGATCGACCACGACGATGCTGTGCAGTTCGGCATGCCGCTGCAGGGTGCCTGCGATGCCCGCATCGAGCAGGTCCGGGGCCTGCGCGGGCACGCGCTGGAACAGCAGCGCGCCGTCCCGGGAAATGCCCTGCATGGCCCGCTCCAGATTGCGCAGCTCCAGCCGCAGCAGACGCTGGGCACCGGTCGCCAGCGCCGAGCTCTGTCGCTGCGCGGCTTCCTGCCGGCGCTGGGCATCATTGACCAGCATCGCCACCAGCCCGGCGGCCAGCAGCACGCCCAGGCAGACCCCGAGCCACACGAAGGTCCGCAGCGGCCGCGCCAGGGCACGGTTCAACGCGGGCATCGCAACCCTTTTTCCGCACGACAGGCTGACTTCATCTGTAAACGCTTCCTGGTTTCCCCAAACCTGAGCGGCCGCTGCCCGGGATTCTTGACGCCTTGATCGCCACGCGGGCGCCCAGAAGGCGCGCGCGGAATCCGTGCCGCCCCAGCATGCACCAGCGCGCGCGGCACGGGAAGCACCCCGGTGGCGGTTCACCTCGGTGAACCCGGGGGACGGGCACATCCGGTACCCGATGCCGCCGCAGCCGGCATAACCGGGCGCCCCGGACGGGATTAGACTTGGACGTTTCCGTTGCTGAGAAGCCCCATGTCCAAGCTGCGTCGCCCCACCCTGATGCTCGCCATTGCCGCCAGCCTGTCGCTGAGCCTGGCCGCCTGCGACCGCGAGGCCACTGCACCGGCCGCTGCCGCGCCCGAGACCGCCCCGGCGCAACCGGCCGCGCCCACGCCGCAGCTGGGCAGTTTCGGCTTCGACGCCGCCGGCATGGACCGCAGCATCGCCGCCGGCGATGACTTCTTCGGCTTCGCCAACGGGACCTGGGTCAAGAACACCGAGATTCCGGCCGACCGCTCCAGCTACGGCAGCTTCAACGTCATTTCCGAAAAGACCCTGGCCGACACCCGCGCGATCCTCGAGGGCGCCGCGGCCGATACCAAGGCCGAGGGCGAGACCAAGCTGATCGGCGATTACTACGCCGCCTTCATGGACGAGACCGGCATCGAGTCGCGCGGCACCGCCCCGGTCAAGCCCGAGCTGGACGCCATCGCCGGGATCGGCGACAAGGCCGCGCTCGCCACCGCCCTGGGCGGCACCCTGCGCGCCGACGTCGACCTGCTCAACGCCACCAACTTCTACACCGACCGCCTGTTCGGCGTGTGGGTGTCGGTGGATCTGCTGCAGCCCGACCGCACCGCGCCGTACCTGGTGCAGGGCGGCCTGGGCCTGCCGGACCGCGACTTCTACCTGCAGGGCGGCCGCATGGCCGAGATCCGCAAGCAGTACCAGGCCTACATCGCGCAGGTGCTGCAGCTGGCCGGCGTCGCCGATCCGGCGGCCAAGGCCCAGCGCATCGTCGCGCTGGAGACCAAGATCGCCCAGGCGCACGCCACGCAGGAAGCCACCAACGACGTCGCCAAGGGCGCCAACGCCTGGAAGCAGGCCGACCTGAGCGCGAAGGCGCCGGGCATGGACTGGAGCGCCTTCCTGGCCTCGGCCGGCCTGGACGCCCAGCAGGACTTCATCGTGTGGCAGCCCAAGGCCGTGGCCGGCATTTCGCGCCTGGTCGCCACCGAGCCGCTGGAGGTCTGGAAGGACTACCTGGCGTTCCACGCACTGGACCGCGCCGCACCGTACCTGCCCAAGTCGTTCGCGGATGCGCGCTTCGCCTTCCACGGCACCACGCTCAACGGGACGCCGCAGCAGAGCGAACGCTGGAAGCGTGCCGTCGATGACAGCAACCATGCGGTCGGCGAAGCGATCGGCAAGCTGTACGTCGAGCGTCATTTCGACCCGGCCACCAAGGCCCGCGCCGATGAGATGGCCAAGAACATCATCGCCGCGTTCGCCAAGCGCATCGATGCACTGGAGTGGATGTCGCCGCAGACCAAGGCGCGTGCCAAGGCCAAGGTCGAGGGCCTGACCGTCGGCATGGGCTACCCGGACAAGTGGCGCGACTACACCGGCCTGGAGATCAAGCGCGATGACGCGCTGGGCAACGCCGAGCGGGCGGAGCTGTTCGAGTACCGCCGCAACATCGCCAAGCTGGGCAAGCCGGTCGACCACAGCGAGTGGGCGATGCTGCCGCAGACCATCAATGCGATGAACGTGCCGCTGGAGAACCGCCTGGTGTTCCCGGCCGCGATCCTGCAGCCGCCGTTCTTCGATGGTGCGGCCGATGATGCGGTGAACTACGGTGCGATCGGCGCGGTGATCGGCCATGAAATCAGCCACGGGTTCGACAATGCCGGTGCGCTGTTCGATGAGACGGGCAAGCTGCAGAACTGGTGGACGGCGGAGGACCTGAAGCAGTTCAACGCGGCAGGCGACGCGCTGGCGGCGCAGTTCAGCAGCTACAGTCCGTTCCCGGGGGCCTCGGTGAATGGTCGTCTGACGCTTGGCGAGAACATCGCCGATGTGGCGGGTCTGTCGACGGCCTACGATGCGTATCAGTTGTCGCTGCAGGGCAAGCCGGGGCAGACGCTGGAGGGCTTCACGCCGGATCAGCGGTTCTTCCTGGGCTTTGCGCAGGCGTGGCGCAGCAAGGCGCGTGAGCAGGCGCTGCGTAATTCGTTGTTGACCAATGTGCATGCACCGGGCCAGTTCCGTGCGTTGACGGTGCGGAATCTGGATGCGTGGTATCCGGCCTTCGAGGTGAAGGAAGGGCAGAAGCTGTATCTGGCGCCGGAGAAGCGGGTCAAGGTGTGGTGAGGTTTTTCATCGCGCTTTGCTGAGATGAAAGAACGGGCGCTTCGGCGCCCGTTTTTTTGCCCTGCAAAGCTGGAGCGGAGCAACGGCTGGGGTCTGCGTTTGCGCTGGTTTGGGCGGGCATGGGTGGGGTGTCGGGACCCGCTGCAAGTACGACCATGTAAGCTCGTATGCCGCCATCCATGGCGGCATACGGTCCCGCCACCCCACCCATGCCCACCCTTTGACAGTGGGCTGGTGCGTAAGGGAAAAGCGGACCCTGGCTCCGCGACTGCAGCAGTGACTGGGTTTGTTTTGCCGTCCAGCTTCGTTATGTGGCGTTGCCGCTCGGCTTCGTAGAGCAGCACAGCGCCGCTCTGCTGTTGTGCTCTGCTGTTGTGCTCTGCTGTTGTGCTCTGCTGTTGTGCTCTGCTGTTGTGCTCTGCTGTTGTGCTCTGCTGTTGTGCTCTGCTGTTGCGCTCTGCTGTTCTGCTTTGTTGCTCCTGCTTTGCTGCTCCGCACTTCTGCACTTATGTGCTGCTTCGCCGTTTAGCTGTTTAGCTGCCCAGCACCGCCACTCTGATCCACTGATTGGCACTGCAACTTAATCTGCTGCTTAGCGCTGCTACTCCGCGCTGCCGCTCAGCTCCGCTTACCGGCTTTTGATCTCAGCATGGCCACCAGCCAATTGTCAGGGGGCGGGCACGTGCAGGCTGGAGGGACCGTATGCCGCCATGGATGGCGGCATACGAGCTTACATGGACGTACTTGCAGCGGGTCCCGGAAGCCTGTGCGTGCCCGACCCAACCAGCGGACACAGGCACTCGCGAGTACCGACCAACGGTCGGTACCTACCGCTTCAAGGCCAATCAGCAAGCACGCTGGCAGGAACGCCCATCCGCGTGCATGCCCGCGTCGCCAGGCCGTCCTGCAGCGCACGCCGGAACAACGGCGCCATGCCTTTCAGCATCACCGCGGACGCCCGCGACTGCGCACGTTGCATCGGGGTGCGCTCGATCATTGCCGTCGCCCAGTCAGGCAACAACGCCGCGCCGGCACCGAGGAACACCTCGCGTGAGAGCCCAGCCATCGGCACCGGCAGCCGGATGTCCGACAGCACCGCCAACACTTCGCGCGAACGCGCGTCGAATAACAACGCCGATTGCTGGCGCGCGAAGTACGCGTCCACCTCCGCTTCCGAAGCGGGCACATCGGCAGCCCCGAGCGCTTCGGCCACGCGCTTGTACTCGCGGTAATACTGATCGGCGATGGCGGCGGGCACGTCGCGGCAATAGCGCCGGCAGCCCTGCAGGAAACCGTAGGCCTCGGTCACGTGTACCCAGGTCAGCAAGGCGGGATCGTCGGCGGAATACGCGCGCCCGTCGGCGGTCTGTCCGCGCACCTGCGCGTGGATGCGCGCCACTTTGCTGATCAGCGCCTCGACTTCCGCGGTCGGTGCGTACGTGGTGCCGGCGACGAACGCGGTGGTGCGGCGCAGGCGGCCAACGAGGTCATCGCGGAAGTTCGAATGGTCGTACACGCCGGCCAGGGCGAGCGGATGCAGGGTCTGCAGCATCAGCGCGCACAGGCCGCCGGCGAGCATGCCGGGGAACTCCGAATGCACGCGCCAGGTGATGCTGTCCGGGCCGAACCAGCCGGGGTCGCCCAGCGGCTGGTCGTAATCGATCCCGCTCTGGCCGCGGGGAAAAGCACCCAATACCCAGCGGCGGATCGGGGCGGTGGCGGGGCGGGCAAGCGAACGCAGCAGGGAAGACATCGACAGTACCGAGGGCGGAGCGGACCGGCGTTTTGCGCGGATGCGTCAATTCTGCGTGATACCGGCGGGGCTGGCGAGGACGCTACCGCCAGCGGGCTCTACATTGTGCACGTGCAGCATGAACACCCCCACGTAACGCCTATTTACCCGGTGATTTACGTGCCGCAATGCGCAAATCCGCTGCGGGTTTCCCCATTCATGCAGGAATGACGCCGGATCTTTGCGCTTTGCCCATTGCCAAGCGCCGTGAAAGTGCTAGAACTGGACCTGCCACAACGTCGTCCAATGCGCTGCCGCACGTTCCAGAAGGAGCTCGTCATGATCGCTTTGTTCAAAGGTTTGGGTTTGCTGTTGCAGGACAACGAGCTGTACAACAGCCCGTTCGAAAAACAGGTCGCGCATTGGCGTAACAAGAGTGAACAGCAGATCCGCGAGGAAGTCGCGGTGCTCGCCAAGGCCAAGGGCCAATGGCTGATGGCCTCGATCGTAGGCTGGCAGGCGTCCTCGCTGCTCATCCTCGGCCTGATCAGCAACTACCTGTGGAAGGATGACTTCCATATCACCTTCACCCGCGTGGTGATCGTGTTCGGTTCGTGGGTCTCGATCCTGTTCGTGATCTGGTTCATGGCCAACATGTTCGATCATACCGCCGGCTTCGAGCGCTGGATGAAGGCCTTCAACAGCCGCGCCCGGATCACCTCCGATGCCGATACGGTGGAGTGCGTGGCCGAAGCACTGGACATGGCCCAGCATTACCCGGAAGTCCTGGATTACAAGCAGGCGGTGAGCGCGAAGCGTGAGCTGCGCCACGAGGACATCCGCATCATGCGGGAGATCGGCCGGATGAAGCAGCACACCGAACTGGTCGGCCAGCTCAACCATGTCGGCGAGCAGCCCAACGGCACCAACCTGCATCTGCAGCCCGCGTTCTGACCCTACTGCAAAGCGGGGGGAGCCACGATGCCACCGTGATCACTCACGGTGGCATTGTTCTTTCTGGACCGCGCTGACGCAGTGCTGGAAGCCGGCCGGCAAGCCGGCCATCTGCTCCGTCTTGCCGACCGCCACGGCCAGCCGGTGCAGCGGCGGGTAGGCACAGTCCTTGTCCTTGGCGCAGCGCGCATCCAGCACCAGGTAATGGCATTGGCCGCTGCTGCTGGCGATGCAGGCGAAGCTGGCCACGCCGTTGTCCACGGTGGTCCTGCTGTGCAGCGTATCCACGCCATTGGCGCGGATGCGGGTGACGGAGGTGTTGCTCGATTGCTGGCAGGCGGCCAGCATCACGACGCAGAGACTGGCGGCAACGGCAATACGCATGGCAGGCTCCAGAAGAAGGCGGTTACATCCCGCGGAACAGACTCATGAAGGGCTGGCTGACGTTGAGCACTTCGGTCCGGTGCTTCAAGCGCAGCTGGCCGCGGCCGGTGTCATCGCGGGTGACCGCGGCGACCGCTTTCATGTTCACGATGGTGGAGCGGTGGATCTGGCGGAAACGCTGCGGATCGAGCGCGTCGAGCAGTTCGCGCAACGAGGTGCGCAGCAGGCTTTCACCCTGTTCGGTGACCACGGTGGTGTATTTGCTGTCGGCCCGGAAGTAGATCACGTCTTCGAGCATGATCAGCTGCGTGTCGCGCCCGTTGCTGGCGGTGATCCAGGCCAGCGGCGGGGTGCTCGATGCGGCGGCGGGCTGCTGGCCGAGGCGCTGCAGCAGCTGCTCGAGCATGCCACTGTCCGGGCGGCCCAGCTGCATGCGCGCCAGGATGCGCTCGCGCGTGGCCAGCAGGCGCTCATCGCTGACCGGCTTGAGCAGGTAGTCGATCGCACCCTGTTCGAACGCGTCGATGGCGTACTGGTCGTAGGCGGTGACGAACACCACCTGGGTGCGCGGGCTGATCTCCGGCAGCGCGCGGGCCACTTCGATGCCGGTGATGCCGGGCATGCGGATGTCGAGCAGGGCCAGATCCGGCTTCAGCTCGGCCAGGCGCTCCAGCGCGCTGGCACCGTCCTCGCATTCGGCCACCAGTCGCAGTTCCGGCCACAGCCGCTGCAGCTGGGCAACCAGCGACTGCCGCAGCAGGTCTTCGTCTTCGGCAATGAGCGCATCAAGCTGCATGGATCGCCTCACGGGCATCGCGCGGCAGGGTGATCGTCGCCGCCACGCCGCTGGGGAAATTGGACACGATCGCCACGCCGGCGCGTTCGCCACAGGTCAGGCGCAGGCGTTCGCGCAGGTTCTTCAGGCCGATGCCGGAACCACTGGTGCCCTGGCCGAAGCCCAGGCCATCGTCGGCCACGGTGAGGGTGACATGGTCCTCGAAGGCGCGCGCGATGATCCACACCGTGCCGCCGCCGGGCTTGGGCTCCAGGCCGTGCTTGATCGCGTTCTCGACCAGGGTCTGCAGCGCCATCGAGGGCAGTGCCAGCCCGAGCAGCGCCGGGGGCACATCCACCTGCAGGGCCAGGCGCGCCCCCATGCGGATCTTGAGGATCTCCAGGTAGGCCTGGGTGCGCTCCAGCTCCACGCCCAGGGTCGACATCGATTCCTCCACGCTGGGCAGCGAGCTGCGCAGGTACTGGATCAGGTGGCCGAGCATCTGGTCGGCGCGGGGCGGATCGGTGCGGGTCAGCACCTGCGCGTTGGCCAGCGTGTTGTAGAGGAAGTGCGGCTCGACCTGGGCATGCAGCAGGTTGAGCTTGGCGACGGACAGCTCCTTCTCGGTGGCGGTCTGCTCGGCAGCGGCCTGCTCGTCGCGGCGCTGTTCGGCGACGCGACGGGTGATCGCGCGGCTGACGGCCTCGGCATTTTCATGATTGCTGCCTTCGTCGACCGCGAGCAGGTCTGCCCAGACCCCGGCATCGGGTTCGAACAGCAGGGTGACGCTGCTGGTGCCCTGCCCCGGGGTGACCGTGGCGAGCACGCTGTTGCGCCGGATCGCCACCCGCGCGGGCAGATTCCAGCGCGACGGCGGGCGGCCGTTGTAGGCGTCCACGCGGCGCACGTACGCCCGCACCTGCAGGCTGCCGGGCGCGCTTTCGATGTCCTCCACGCGGGGCAGCTCGGCGATGGCCGCTTCGAGCAGGGCGAACGCCGGGCCGGCATCCATCGGCAGCTCGATCTGGCGGCGCTGGCGGCTGGACAGGGTGGTGGCATCCAGCCGCCCGGCGACCAGCCAGACCCGGCGGATATGGGTGATGCAGCTGCCCACCGCCGTCACCATCACGAACAGGGCCAGCAGGCCGAAGACCCAACCGGGACCATCGTTCATGCCGCTGAAGATGCCACTCCAGACGAATCCCGCCACCACGATGGCGGCGGCCCAGGCCAACAGGATGCGGAGGATCAGAGCGAGGCTGGCGAACACGGCGGCGTCATCACATGGGGAGTGAGGCGAGCATAGCCCTGCCGCCCGCGGGAACAAGCGGCATGCGACGAAGGCGGGGAATGGTGGGACGAAGCGGTGTAGAGCCACCCCATGGGTGGCTGGTTTTCGTTCCGGGACCGCGAAGCCACGCATGGCGTGGCTCTACGTCGGGGTTCGGGACCGCGAAGCCACGCATGGCGTGGCTCTACAGCGGGGTCCGGCCGGCGTGCCGGCCGGACGCGGTCTTATTTCCGCTCGGCGGCGCTGGCATCGCGCGGGGCGCGGAACTGGGAGTCGGTGCTCCAGTTCGGCCAGGCACGCGAGTTGGCCAGCTGGTTGCCCAGCGTGTACAGCACTTCAAGATCGCGCGAGGCTCCGGCGAAGGTCCAGTCCGGCTGCCACTCGTCGCCCTGCTGGTGATAACGCTTGGCGGTGTAGTCATCGGAGGCCGCCTTGCCGGCCGCAACGCCACCCTCCACCCAGTCCTGGCCCGCCGAGTACGACACCGCCGGCACGCCGCGCTTGGCGAACGGGAAGTGATCGGAGCGGAAGAACAGGCCGGCTTCCGGCTTGGGATCCGGGGTGTAGCGGATGTCCCAGCCCTTGGCGACGTCCTTGAGCTGGTCCAGCAGTTCCAGCTTGGCCGAGCCGTAGATGCCGAAATCACGCGACGGGCTGAAGGGCGCCATGCCGTCCATGTTGATCAGCGCCACGGTCTTGCCCAGCGGGTACAGCGGATGGCTGGCGTAGTACTCCGAGCCCAGCAGCCCCTTTTCCTCGGCGGTGACGGCCAGGAACAGCACCGAGCGTTCCGGTCGCTTGCCCTTGGCGAAGCCGCGGGCCAGCTCGACCAGCGAAGCAGTGCCACTGGCGTTGTCCAGCGCGCCGTTGAAGATGGTGTCACCGTTCGCGTCCGGCTTGCCGACGCCGATGTGATCCCAGTGCGCGCTGTAGATCACGGTCTCGTCGGGATGCTTGCTGCCTTCCAGGCGCGCGGCCACGTTGTGCGAGGTGATCACCTCGGTCTTGACCGCGTACTTGGCCGAGAAGGTCTCGCCCTTCAGCTCGACCGGCTTGAAGTCACGGGTCTGCGCCTGCTTCTTGAGCGCCTCGAAATCCAGGCCCGAGCGCTTGAACAGCTCCACCGCCAGATCGCGCTGGATCCAGCCTTCCAGCAGCGGATGCGCTTCGGCGGGGTTGTCGCGGACCACATCAAACATGGTGTTGGTGTTGGAACCGGCCACGGTGGCCCAGCCGTACGAGGCAGGTGCGGTTTCATGCACGATCAGCACGCCGAGGGCACCCTGGCGCGCGCCTTCTTCGTACTTGTAGGTCCAGCGACCGTAGTAGGTCATGCCCTTGCCGTCGAAGTCGCCCTGGCCGGTCTCGAAGTCCGGGTCGTTGATCAGCACGACGGCGATCTTGCCCTTCAGGTCCACGCCCTTGAAGTCGTCCCAATTGCGCTCGCCGGCCTTGACGCCGTAGCCGAGGAAGACCAGCGGGGCGTTCTTGATGTCGACTTCGCTGGCACCGTTCATCGCGGCGCGCACGGCGATTTCCTTGCCCTGGCTCAGCGTCTGCGGCGTGCCCTTGCTGCTCAGCGACAGGCTCGGGGTGCCGACGATATCGCCCTTGAGCAGCGGCACGGCCTGGGTCCACAGGCGCTTGCCGTCCTTGAGGTCGCCGCCCGGCTGCAGGCCGGCCGCCGCGAACTGCCTGCTCAGGAAGGCGATGGTCTTTTCTTCACCGGCCGTGGCCGGCGAGCGGCCCTCGTAGGCATCCGAGGCCAGTTCCTTGACGTCGGCGGAGATCCGCGCGCCATCGAATTTGGGGGTGGCGGCCATCAAGGCCGACGACACCGACAACGCCAACAGGCTGATTACCACACGCTTCACGCTGCACCTCATGACTGACCGACAATCGCCCGAGTGTAGGCCAGAGCCGCCGCCCGGTGCAGTGCCGGTCTACACAGCCGCCGCGCGTGCCAACAGCAGCGCCTTCTCGCGCGCGTTGGCGGTCAGCGTGGCCGCGCGCTCGAACGCCGCCCGCGCGTCCTCGCTGCGACCCAGCTGGGCAAGCAGGTCGCCCTGGACCGCGGCCAGCGGCGCGTAGTCGCGCAGCCGTGCGTCGCCAGCGAGCGCATCGACCAAGGGCCAGGCCGCAGCAGCCCCCTCCGCGCGCGACAGGGCGACCGCATGGTTCAAGGCGATCACCGGTGACGGCTGGCGCTGGGCCAGGCGCGCATAGAGCGCCGTCATCCGCGCCCAATCGGTGTCTTCGGCACGGCGCGCGCGCGCATGGCACTCGGCGATGGCCGCCTGCAGGACGTACGGATCCTCGCTGCCCCCCAGCGCCACCGCCTGCTGCAGCGCCGCCTGGCCGCGGCCGATCTGCAGCCAGTCCCAGCGCGCGCGGTCCTGCTCGGGCAGCAGGATCGGCGTGCCGGTGGCATCCGTGCGCGCGGCGGTGCGCGAGGCCTGCAGTTCCATCAGGGCGAGCAGCCCCTGCACCTGCGGCCAGGTCGGCAACCGACTGGCGAGCACGCGGCCCAGCCGCAGCGCTTCATCGCACAGCGCCGGACGCATCCAGTCATCGCCGGCACTCGCGGCGTAGCCTTCGTTGAAGATGAGATAGACCACCTCCAGCACCGACCCCAACCGCTCCGGCAACGCGGCCTGGCGCGGCACTTCAAACGGCACCTGCTTCTGCGCCAGCGTGCGCTTGGCGCGCACGATGCGCTGGGCGATGGTCGGCTCGGGCGCGAGGAAGGCCCGTGCGATCTCGTCAGTGGTCAGCCCGCCCAGCAGGCGCAGAGTGAGCGCCACCCGCGCGTCGGCCGCCAGCACCGGATGACAGGCCACGAACATCAGCCGCAGCAGGTCATCGCCGATGTCGTCTTCCAGCGCGTCGCTGTCATCCGGCGCAGGCAACGGCAGCGGCTCCAGTTCACTGCCGTACTGCGCGTGCTGCCCGGCGACGCGCTGGTGCTGGCGCAGCACATCGATGGCGCGGTTGCGCGCGGTGGTCATCAGCCACGCTCCGGGATTGTCCGGTACGCCCTGGCTGGGCCAGCGCTCCAGCGCGGCCAGCCAGGTGTCCTGGACCAGCTCTTCGGCACGGCCGACATCGCCGCCGAGCAGGCGGGTCAGGCGGGCGGTCAGCACTGGCGCCTCCATGCGCCAGATCGTGTCCAGTCGTTGCGTCAGTGCCGTGTCCATGCGGCCGATCAAAGCACCGGTGCGGCCGGGGCACAAGCCGCACCGCGCCGTGCCATCACCCGGGTTCGCCGTCCATGTGTGCGATTTCCCACAGATGGCCGTCCAGGTCCTGGAAGCCACGCTGGTACATGAAGCCGTAATCGCGCGCCGGCTGCGGTTCGCGGGCACCGGCCTTAAGCGCCGTGTCCACCAGCGCATCGACTGCCTTGCGGCTCCCGGCCGACAGGCAGGTGATCACCTCGGTCTGCCGCCGCGCATCGCTGATCGGCTGGGTCGTGAACTGGGCGAAGAAGGACTCCACCAGCAGCATCACGAAGATGCTGTCGCTGATGATCATGCAGGCCGCTTTTTCATCGGTGAAGGTCGGGTTGAAGCTGTAGCCGAGTGCGGCGAAGAACCCCTTGGAGGCCTCCAGGTCGCGTACCGGGAGATTGACGAAGATCATCTGTTGCGTCGCGTTGGACATGCGTGCGTTTCCTGTTGGACGTGGGGATCAGGGCTGCTTCATGCAATTGACCATCCACGGCTTGCCGTAGCGGTCGATCAGAAAGCCCCAGCGATGGGCCCAGAACGTTTCGGTGATCGGCATCTTGATCTCGCCGCCGTCGGCCAGGGCCTTGAACACGCGCTCGGCCTCCTCGATCGAGTCGACATCGATGTTGATCGTGGTGCTGCCCTGCCCTTCCGTGGACGGGCCATCGGCGGCCATCAGGATCGCCGGACCGACCTCCAGCTGGCTGTGCGCGACGTGGTCCAGTGTCTCCGGCGGCATCTCGCCGCAGCCTTCCTGGCTTTCCATCGGTGGCATGTCGCGGTACTTCATTTCCGAGGTGACCTTGCCGCCAAGGACCTGCGCGTAGAAGGCCATGGCTTCATGGGTCTTGCCGTTGAAGCCGAGGAACGGAATCAGTTTCATGGGAATGCTCCAGGGGTGAGGGGGTGGGTCAATCGGCCGCGCCGATCTGGTCGCGAAGACGCTGTTCCTGCGCCTGCAATTCGGGGGTGAAGGCCGCGCCGAAATCCTCGGCGCTGAGAATCGGGCGCAGCTCGACCACGTCGCCCGGTGCGAACGGGGCCCGCTTCAGCCATTCGGTGGCTTCGTCCAGCGAACGGACCTGCCAGAGCCAGAAGCCGCAGACCAGCTCGCGGGTTTCCGCGAACGGGCCATCGATCACGCGCGGCGGTTCGCTGCCGAACGCCACCCGGCGCGCACGCGAGGTCGGGTGCAGGCCCTCGCCGGCCAGCATGATCCCGGCCTGGACCAGCTGCTCGTTGTAGGCGCCCATGGCGCGGATCTCCTGCTCGGTCGGCAGCTGTCCGGCCTCGGTGGCCGCGGTTGCCTTGACCAGTACCATGACTTTCATCGGTGTCTCCTTCGGGGCCGGCCCGTCTCTGGGCCGTTCAAGGGATACAACGTTGCAGTGAGCCGGAAATCGACACGCCCGCCAAAAAAAATGCCGATGCCGTCGGCCGGCCGTCGCAGGCAGCCTGAACAGGCGCGTCCTGTCGCGCTGCAACACGGCTGCCGCGTGGCCTGGGGCATGATGATGGCCCTGCCCATTCCCTGGCCTGGCCATGCAATTCCTGCTGCTGATCTACATCGACGAGGGCCTGTTGCAGGCCCTGCCAGGCGAGGAGTACGACCGCCTGATGCACGACTGCCTGCAGCACGCCGATGCATTGCAGGCCGAGGGCACGCTGGTGCTCGCCCAGCAACTGGAACCGGTGGACAGCGCGCGCACGCTGCGCGTGCGCCAGGGTCAGGCCCGCATTACCGATGGCCCGTTCGCCGAGACCCATGAACTGCTGGCCGGCTTCAACCTGATCAACGCCCCCGACCAAGCCGAGGCGATGCGCATCGCCCAGCAGTTCCCGTGGTCGCGCTTCGGCAGCATCGAGGTACGGCCGCTGGCCGACATGGACGCCGAGCGCGTACGCGTCGGCGCCTGATACCGCTCAGGGCAGCAGCGTGATCTTCAGATCGCGCGGACCGATCGCTTCGTTGCCGCTGTAGTCGCGGGCACTGCCGCGCAGGATGTAGTCACCGGCCGGCAACGCAGCGGGCTGCCAGCGTGCGGTCTCGACCAGGCCATCGCGCACGGTGTTGGTGACCAGATAGCGGAACCGCGTGATCGCGCTGCCATGCACGGTGATGCCACTGTCCGGTGCATAGGCCACGCGGGTGGCGCTGTCTTCGCGCGGCATCCGGTTGAACACGATGTTGAAGCGCGGCTGCTCGTAGCCCGCCAGCGGCCGGCCCTGTGTATCGAGCACCTGGTAGCCGACCTGGTACAGGCCCAGCCGACGCCGCGGCAGGTTGCGGTCGACCTGGTCCCAGGCTTCCACCACGATCTGCACTCCCGGGCCCTGGCGCGGTATCGCAACGCGGCCGTCGGCGCCGGCCGTGATCGGCTGGTCGAGATCGTCCAGTACGGCCACGTCGGTGATGCGCGGCGCGAAGGCATCGGCGTAACCGGTGAAGCCCAGCGCCACCGCATTGCGTTCGAAGCCGCTGGCACCCACGCTCAGGTGCACGTGCGCCATGCGGTTGATGGTGCCGAGCGCTTCACCTGCGGCGAAGCGGGTGCCGCGGCGCACGCGGATGCGCTCCAACGTGCCGTCCTCAGCGGATAGCTGCTGCCAGCGCGCATCGAATGGACGATCGCGAGGATCGCGGCCGACCTTCATGTGGATGTACTTGAGCGACCCCAGCGACAGGCCCTCGGCCTGCCCACCCACCGACCACGCCGCGAACGGGGTGTCGACCTTGCCATCGGCGATCGCCAGCACCGGCTGGCCGACATCGCCGCGGATATCGAAGCCGCCGTGCAGGTGATGGCGGCTCTCCCCCTTGAAGTCGCCGCGCACCTCACCCAGCGTGCCGACCACTTCATGCCCCCCCTCCTGCGGGGCCAGCGGCCAACGGCCGGCGGTGGCGGGCAGCGGGGCGTCCGGCGCCGGGCCGATCAGGGCCGGCGGTGCGGTCTGGCCCGCGGCCAACGGACTCAGGCGATGCACACGGTACGACGCGGCATCGGCCAGATACAGCCCGCCGCCCGCATCCAGCGCGAGCGCGGTGGGGCGGGCGAAGCGTGGCTGCGGCGGTACCCCGGCCAGCGCGAGCTGGTGGCCCTGCGCCGAAATCTGCACCACCTTGCCATTGATGTCGCTGGCATAGATCACCCCGTCATGGGTCACCGCCAAGGACAGCGGACCGCTGAGCAGCCCACCATCGGCGACGCGGGTACTGAGCGTGCCATCCGGGGCGAGCTGGCGGATCGCGTTGTTGAACAGGTCGGCGATCAGCAGGTTGCCGTGCGCATCCAGCGCCAGCGCCACCGGTGTATCCAGCCGCGTGAGCGCACCGTTCCCATCGGCGTTGCCCGGGCGTTCGCCGCCGGCCACGGTATGCACCCGCCCATCCGGCTCGATCACGCGGATGCGATCGTTGTAGGTATCGGCCACGTAGACACGGCCTCCCGCGTCCACCGCCACGCCCATCGGCCCATCGAAACGCGCCTGCGCGGCCGGCCCATCGACGAACCCCCGCTGGCCATCGCCAGCGAGCGTGCTCACCGTGCCATCCACCGCGATGCGCCGGATGACATGGTTGCCGGTGTCGGCGACGAAGACAGTGCCGGCGGCATCCACTGCGATACCGGACGGCGTGTTGAACTGCGCCTGCATCGCAGCGCCATCGCGCCAGCCTTCGCCCTGCCCGGCCAGGGTGTCGACGCGCCCGTCGGGATGCACGCGACGGATGCAGTTGTTGTCGCCGGCATCGGCGATGTAGACCACGCCGTGGGCATCGACGGCCAGCCCATACGGATCGGCGAAGCGCGCCTGGGTGGCGGGGCCGTCCGCAGCGCCGCCGACGCCGTCGCCGGCCAGCACGCGGATCTCCGGCGTCCACCCCAGCACGGTCGCCACCGGGCCTGGCGGCGCTGGCGCAGCGGGTTCGCGCAGGAAGGTCCAGGCCAGCGCGGCCGCCATCAGGCCTGCTACCAGCACCACCATCGCCCATCGTCGACGCGTCATCGCTGTCCTTGCTGCTGCTGTCCGGGACACGACCTTAGCCGCTCGCGGCGTGCCTGCAAACCCTGCACGCAACGACGGCGACTTGTGCGGAGGCTGGGTTCCGGTTTCAATCGGGGCTGATGCCAAGGAAGGAAGTAGCGCATGACCCGCCGCACTGGTATTGCTTGCACCCTGCTGTTGTCGATGTACCTCGTACCCGTCGCGGACGCGGTGGCGGCGATGCAGGACGGCGTCACTCCGGTTGCCGCCGAGGTATCTACTGCCGATCCTGATTTCATGGCCGAACTGACGGCAGCCATGGATCAAGGTGCCAGTGGCGACACTCTCGGCGCAGCGATCGTCTTCGAACGGCTGCTTGCCGATCCCCGGCTGCTCACCCTGGACGATGCGAAGCGCAGCCATGCCTGGCATATCGCTGCGCTGGTGGCAGGCGAGCAGAAGCAGGAAGCGCTCGCCGGGCAGCGCCTGCAGACCGCACTGTCGATCAACCCGCATAACACCGCGGCGCGGTTCCTGCTCGCGGCAGGCCAGTTGGCGGACGACAAGGTCGCGGCGTCGGCGGACAATGTCATCCGCGGAATCGCAGATACCGAGGGTGCACTCGATCTGCCCAAGGATCTGGTCTGGCATCTGGCGGTGGCGGTGAAAGACACCCCGGCGACCCAGTTGAGGCTGCTGCAGGGTCTGTTCGACCACGGCTGGAAGAGTGATGGCATCGAGCCGGCCGAGCTCTGGGTCACCTTGGCCACGCTGCAGGTCGAGGCCGGGGAGCATGACAAGGTGAGCGCAACGCTGGCGCGTGTGGACCAGCCGTTCCCGCTGGTAATGCTGCGTAGCGACAAGCGCTTCGACCGCTACCTTGAACGCGGCACGCCTCGCTTCGATCCCGTGGCGGCCGCGCAGCGCCACATCGATCGATTGCGGGTGGCCACCATGCTGGCGCCCGGGATCAACGACGCGGCAGTCGAACTTGCCTATGCGCTGCTGATCGCAGGACAGTCGCAGGAGGTCATCGGCATGACCCAGTCACTGGCCGACTACGCGTCCACGGCTCCCTCACGGCCGCAGGGCGATGAAGCGCGTTCGGTAGGATGGCTGCTGGAGCTGCGCGGTCGGGCGCAGCGCCAGTTGGGCCAGAACGATGACGCCCTCGACACCCAGATCCTGGCCGTACGCATGGCCGAGGACAGTGGCCTGGTGGATCAGTCGCTTGGCCTGGGATACCTGTACGCCGTACTGCTGCGCCCGACGGTGGCCCGGGAGGCGGTTGAGGATCTGAAGGACCTCACTGCGCAAGGTGAAAGTGCACGTCAACTCATTGACCTGATCGCCGCGCTGCAGCTCAACGACAGCGCCGCCGCACAGCGCGCACGCGACGTATTGTCTGCACAGCGCCAGCAGGCCAGCGGCATCTACATGACGTCGCTTGTGGCCGACAACCGGCTGGACGAAGCCGCCGCCACGCTGATCGCCCGGCTTGCCGATCCACTCGAACGAGGTGGCGCGCTGCTGGAGCTGCAGGGGTTCCGCATGTCACCCCTGCTGCCGGGTGAAGTGGCCTTCCATGCCCGCTGGGACCAGTTCGCGCAGCGTGCCGACGTCAAGGCCGCGGTAAGCGCAGTCGGCCGCGTAGAGCCCTATGCGCTTTACAACGAATGACATGCAGCCCGTGCAGTGCCTGGCGCAGGTTCCTCGCGCTGAAACACCGGCCTACTTCGCCGGCGTCTCCACCTTGAAGCCCATCGCCTCGCGATACCGCACATACAGCGCGCTGACCTTCTCCACATAGGCCAGCGTCTCGGCATACGGGGGCACGCCCTTGTACCGCGTCACCGCACCGATCCCCGCGTTGTAGGCGGCGGCGGCCAGCACGCGGTCGCCTTTATAACGGCGCAGCAGCGCCTTCATGTAACGCGCACCGCCACCGATGGACTGCTCGGCCGAGAGCGGATCGGCCACGCCGTATTCGGTGGCGGTATCGGGCATCAGCTGCATCACGCCCTGCGCGCCCTTGGGCGAGATCGCGCCGGCGTCGAAGCCACTCTCGGCATGGGCGATCGCCCGCAGCCAGGCATCGTCCACCCCGGTGGCTTTCGCCGCGGCCTTGAACTGCTTGGCATGCCGGTTCAACTGCGGCGTACCGACCTTGCCCAGACCTTCATGCGCCGGTTCGCCCGGCGGCGTGGCGACAGTGAACT
Organism: Stenotrophomonas sp. TWI1149; assembly: GCF_039673155.1. Lineage (NCBI taxonomy): Bacteria > Pseudomonadati > Pseudomonadota > Gammaproteobacteria > Lysobacterales > Lysobacteraceae > Stenotrophomonas > Stenotrophomonas sp. TWI1149. The sequence continues at coordinate 96,031 of NZ_JBDJLB010000009.1, read as the reverse complement.
TCAGGAACACGCGCGAGCCCGGCAGGTTGCGGGTCGAGTAGACCAGCGCACCGTCCTGCTCGCGTTCGTACAGGGTGCCGCTGAAGACGCCCATGTTGCCCCACAGGTTGGGCGTCTGCACGGCGGTGTCGTCGATCTGCTGCGCGGTGCAGCGGGACCCCGGCTCGGGCGCGGTGGCCAGGCTGACCGTGTTGCTCTGCACGCAGCGATAGACCGTGCGCGCCGATGCCAGGCCAGGCAGCAGCAACGACAACAGGGCCAACGCGGCAGGCAGGGTCGGATTCATCGGCTCGGATCGGGGGCACGGAAGGGTGCGGCGCGATCATCCGGCCGGGGGCGCGAACCGAAGGTGAATACCGGGCCCGTCCCGGCGGGCCCATGACGGGATCAGCCCGTTCGGTCCGTGATCATCCCCTGCCCGCGCCGGCTCGGCGGGCGACCTTGGACGCGCTGGTTTCAAATCGACCGCACTGATGGTCATATAGCGACTGGGGCCGCGACCGCCCTGGCCCGCCGGGCTGCCATGGAACCCCCTTTCGACGAGGCATCGAGATTCGCTTGAACCGCCCCAGGATCATCGCCGTCACCGTCCTGCTGGCCCTGCTCGGCGCCCTGGTGCCGATCGCCACCGTGTTCTATTTCACCTGGAGCCGCGCCAGCGAGTCCGAGCAGGTACGGCTGCAGACCACCGCGGAGCGTACCCTGCAGCGCGCGCACCGCGCTTACGAGGGTGCGTTGAACGCCCTGCGCCAACTCGACCAAAGCACATTGACGCCCTGCTCTCCCGAGCATCTCCACTTGATGCGCAGCTTGGTGATGAGCACCCATTCGGCCGAGCAGATCGGCTACTTCGAGAACGGTCGGCTGGCCTGCACCTCGTGGGGGCCGATGGACGCCGAGGTCGCGCAGCCGACACCCGCCTACGTCACCGCGGAAGGCGCCGGGATCACGCTGGGCGTGCACGCACTGGCCGGCAGTGGCCGGCAATCTCTGCTGGCCTTGGGCTACGGCCGTTACGACATCCTGATGGACCCGGCACGGCTGATCGACGTGATCGTCGATCCCAACGTGCGGCTGGCCGTGGCCAGCCCTGATGGACGGCTGATCGCCCAGCAGGACATCCAGGACCAGGCATTGCTGCAGCGGCTGCTGCGCGAGCCGGCCACCGGCATGGAAGGCCAGACCCTGTATGCCACCGCGCAGGACCAGGAGTGGCTGGCGATCGCCACCGCACCGCGCACCGATCTGGTCGCCGCGTTCCGCCACCAGATCGGCCAGTTCATTCCGCTGGGCGTGCTCGGCGCGCTGGCGGTGATCGGCGGCGTGGTCTGGCTGTCGCGGCGGCGGCTGTCGCTGCGTGGCGAACTGGCCACCGCGGTGCGCAAGCGTGAGTTCTTCATGCACTACCAGCCGATCATCGAGCTGGCGACCGGCATCTGCGTGGGCGCCGAATCGCTGGTGCGCTGGCGCCGTCCCGATGGCAGCCTGGTGCGCCCGGACCTGTTCATTCCACTGGCCGAGGAAGCCGGACTGATCGATGCACTGACCGACCAGGTCATCGACCACGTGATCGCCGACATGCGCACCCTGCTGGTGCAGGATCGCAGCGCGCACATCGCGATCAACCTGGCCGCCGAGGATGTCAGCAGCGGGCGGGCGCTGAAGGTACTGGCGGCCAAGCTGCACGGCACCGGCATCCATCCCCAGCAGATCTGGCTGGAAGCGACCGAGCGCGGCTTCATGGATGTCCGCCGCGCGCGTACCCACCTGGCCAATGCACGACGCATGGGCCACTGCGTGGCGATCGACGACTTCGGTGTCGGCTACTCCAGCCTGCAGTACCTGCAGCAGCTCCCGCTGGATGCGTTGAAGATCGACAAGTCGTTCATCGATGCGATCGGCACCGACAGCGCGACCAGCCCGGTGACCTCGCACATCATCGAGATGGCCAAGACGCTGGGCCTGTTCACCGTCGCCGAGGGCGTGGAAACCCCCGCGCAGCTGGCCTATCTGCAGGCACGCCAGGTGGAGTTCGGCCAGGGCTGGCTGTTCTCCAAGGCGCTGCCGCCGGCGGAGTTCGTCGCGTTCCACGAACACCGCAAGCAGCAGTACGGGCAGGCCCCCGAAGATATGCAGAACCCCAACGGCGACACGCCCGACTGAGCGGCCTCCCTACTCCGCATCGAGCCCGGCCAGCGTCATCACCCACGCCGGCACCTGGGGTTCGCCCGCGTAGAAGGCCTTGGGCCTGTTCTCGGCCATGGCCCAGCGCTGGATCCAGCTGATGCCGCCGGCACCGTTGTAGCCGTCGGCATGCTGGTAGGCCGGATCCTGCAGCGCGGCCTCCAGCGAAACGAAGCGATAGCCGCGCCGGCGGGTGGCCGCGACCAGTTCCTCCACGCAATCGGCGCTGAGCGCGTTGGCGTGGATCAACCACACCTGCGCCGGGAGCCGGCCGAGCAGCTGCTGGCCCTGCTGTTCGTAATAGTCCAGCTTGTTGAGCATGTACGGCACATAGCCGCGGCGCAGCTGGCGCAGGCGGGCCTCGCGCGCAATGGGATCGGTCTCGGTATCGCGCACGTGGTCGTAGGCGAACGCCCATATCCACTCGCTGTTGTCGACCGTGACCGGCGCCACCCGATACCCGTGCTGCTGCAGGAACACACCGAGCGCGGCACGTTCCTGCGGCGACTGACCGGCCCGCAGATAGGGATGCCGGAACCAGCGCGGCGCCTGTCCGGTCTCGGCCAGCAGCGGGCGCAACGTCGCTTCACCGCGCAGGATGGCCTGCTCATACGCGGCCAGCCCGATCGCATGCAGATCGACATGGCCGAAGGTGTGGTTGCCGAGCTCGAACCCGGCATCGCGCCAGTCGCGCAGCATCTGCACGCGTGCCGGCTGTATCCGGCCATCCACCTCGAGCTTGACCTCGTTGACGAAGCCCACCACCGGCACGTCCGCGTGCTTCAGGGCCGCGATCAGCTGCGCATGGCGGGCAGCAAGCTCGGGCTCGGGACGTTCGTCCAGACGCTGCCAGGGCAGATCGTCGATGGTCAGCGCGATGCGCCGATCCGGCGCCGCCGCGTGGGCGATGCCGGCCAGGCACAGCAGTGCCAGCACAGCACTTCGAAGAACTCCCTTGCGCACCCGCTGCTCCCATCGCGATACCCGCCCCCAGCATAGCGCCGGGTATCGCGGCCCACCTTGCCGTGTGCGGCGGCTGGGCTCAGTGCGCGATCGGTTCCCATGCCCGCGGCTGGCGCAGCACCACGACCAGCGTGGCCAGCAGCAGCACCAGCAGGACCGCCGGCAGCCAGCGTTCGCCGACGGTTTCCAGCATCACGCCGCCGAGGATGCCGGCCAGCGCGATCGCCAGGTTCCAACCGGTCACCACGAACGACTGCGCGATGTCACCGGCCTCGTCGGCGCGGCGCGCCACGGCCGTCTGGAACTGGGTGGCGACGCCACCGAAGGACACGCCCCACACCACCGTGCCGGCCACCAGCACCCACGTCGAACCGGGCCACAGGCCAAACGCCACCGCCGAGAGCGCAAAGGCCACCGTGCTCGCGATCACCAGCCCGCGCAGCCAGCGGTCCACCAGCAGGCCGGTGATCCAGATGCCGACCAGCGCGGCCACGCCGAACACCAGCAGCAGGCGATCCAGCCATGCGGCCGCGCCGGACAACGCCGCGAAGGGTTCGATGTAGGTGTAGAGCACGTTGTGCGCCAGCACGTACAGGAACATCGTCAGCAACGCGGTGCGCATGCCGCGCAGGCGCAGCACGCTGCCCAGTGGCTGCTGTGCCGCCGCGCCCGGCGCCGGCAGCGGCGGCAAGGCCAGCCGCGCCCACACCAGCAGGCCCACGCTGAGAATCGACATCAGCGCGAACGCCCAGCGCCAGCCGATGGTCTGGCCCAGCAGGGTGCCGGCCGGAATGCCCAGCGACAGCGCCAGCGGTGTACCCACCATCGCCACCGCGATCGCCCGACCCTGCAGCTGCGGCACCACCATGCGGCTGGCATAGCCGGCCACCAGCGACCACAGCAGGCCGGCGCTGATTCCGGCGCAGAAACGCGCGACCAGCATCACCCCGTAGTGGTGGCTCATCGCGGTGATCGTGTTGACCACCACGAAGCCGGCGATCGCGGTGAGCAGCAGCGGACGCCGCGGCCAGCGCCGGGTCAGCGCGGTCATCGGCAGTGCCGCGACCAGCGAGCCCAGCGCATAGATGGTGACCAGCTGTCCCACCAGCGCGCGGCTGATGCCGAGATCGGCGCTCATCGGCGACAGCAGCCCGGCGGGCAGCGCCTCGGTGAGGATGGTGATGAAGCCCGCGCAGGCCAGCGCCAGTAGGCCGCCGAGCGGCAACCGGGTGGCAGCGTCGGCCACGGGGACGGCGGTGGGATCGAGCACGTGCCCGCTCATGGGGAGGCCACCGTGCACGCAGCGGTACGGGGGGCGGAGAGCGAGGCAGGGGCGTGGCGAGCAGACATGGGCAGCGGCCGGAAGGAGGGGAGCGCCACCGTAGGCGCTGCGCGGCCGGCGAAACAGCGGGGCGGCGCTCCGCACATTCCGGACTGCGGTGGCGGCAATCGGCAAGGTGCCTGCCCTGCAAGGTCCTGCGCCCGAACCCACCCACGGCGCACCGCAGTGTTGCGGGCCGATGCGCGCGCCCCTGCTCCTGCGCACCCCGATGGCCGCTAGAGTGGCCGCTTCCCTCCTCTGTGGCCGCCCATGTCAGCCCTGGACAACCTCGGCAATCTGCAGACCTTCGTGCAGGTGGCCGATACCCGCAGCTTCGTCGAGACCGGCCGCGTGCTCGGCATCTCCGCTTCGGCCGCCGGCAAGACCGTATCGCGGCTGGAGCAGGCGCTGGGCGTGCGGCTGTTCCATCGCAGCACCCGCAGCGTCACCCTCACCGCCGAGGGCGAGCGCTTCCTGGTGCGCTGCCGGCGCATCCTCGACGAGCGCGATGCCGCCCGCGATGAGCTGGTCCAGCAGACCGAGGCGCCGACCGGCGTGCTGCGGGTCAGCCTGCCGCTGGTCGGCGACATCTCGCTGCCGCTGCTGACCGAGTTCATGGCCGCCTACCCGGGCATCCGGCTGGAGCTGGATTTCGACGACCGCCTGGTCGATGTGATCGAGGAAGGCTTCGACGCCGTGCTGCGGGTCAGCGAGCCGGCCGACTCGCGCCTGAGCGCGCGGCAGCTGGGCGAATTCCCACGCTATCTGGTGGCCTCGCCGGACTACCTGGCCCGCCGCGGCACCCCGCGCCTGCCCGAGGACCTGCTGCTGCACGACTGCCTGCACTACCGCTTTCCCAGCAGCGGCAAGCTGGAGTGTTGGCCGCTACCGCAGACCCCGGACGCCGCGCCGCTGGTCCTGCCGATCTCAATGGTCAGCAATACGATCGAGGCGCGGCTTGCTTTCGCCTTGGCCGGGCGTGGCATTGCTTACCTTCCCGAGCACTCGGTGCGCGACGCGCTGGCCGATGGCCGCCTGCAGCGGGTGCTGGCCAACCGCATCCACGCCTGCGGCAGCTTCTACCTGCTGTGGCCCTCGGGCCGCCATGTGCTGCCCAAGCTGCGCGTCTTCATCGATTTCATCAGCGCGCGGCTGACCGGGGTGAGTTGCTGAGCAGGCCGCGTTCATCGCCCGGCCGCCGGGCGGTTTTATACTGGCCGCGCGACAGCCAGTCGCCTTTGTTGCCGAGGTAGGCCTACATGCGCCATTGATGCCGCCGTCGTCTGACGGCCTGTCTCCACCCGCCTGTCCTGCAGGAGGGGAGTCCTTGGCATCCATGGAGGTCGCATGACCGCATTTGCCCTCACGCTCGATCGCGTGACGCATACCCTGCCCGACGGCCGGGTCCTGTTTTCCGAACTGTCCGCCGCGTTCGACGGCACCCCGACCGGCCTGGTCGGGCGCAACGGCGTGGGCAAAAGCGTGCTCGCCCGCCTGCTCAGCGGAGATCTCACGCCCACGTCCGGCCGCATCCAGCGCAGTGGCCCCGTGCACCTGCTCGCGCAGCACAGCGGCGTGCCCGCAGGTCGCATCGCCGATCTGGCCGGTGTCGGCCCGGTGCTCGATGCACTGCACCGCATCGAGGCCGGCAGCGTCGACCCGGACGACTTCACCTGCGTCGGCGAGCGCTGGGACCTGCGCGAACAACTGCAGGCGCAGTGGCACCTGCTGGGCCTGCCAGCGCTGGATCCCCTGCTGCCGGCCGCCACGCTCAGCGGTGGCCAGGCGGTGCAGGTGGCGCTGGCCGGCGCGTTCCTCTCCGGTGCCGAGGGTCTGATCCTGGATGAGCCCAGCAACCATCTCGACGCCGCGCATCGCGAGCGCCTGATCGCGGCGCTGCAGCGCTGGCCCGGCGGCCTGATCCTGATCAGCCATGACCGTGCCTTGTTGAACAGCATGGCGCGCATCGTGGAGCTGTCACCGGCCGGACTCCGCCACTACGGCGGCAACTACGCGCTCTACGCCGCGCAGAAGCAGGACGAACGCCGCAGCACGGACGCGCAGCTTGCCCTGCGTAAACGCGAGCGCCGCCAGCAGCAGAACGAGATGCGCGACCAGCGCGAACGGATGGAACACCGCCAGGCGCGGGCGACACGCGATGCACGCACCGCCAACCAGGCACCGATCCTGCTCGGTGGCATGAAGAACCGCAGCGAGCACAGCGCGGGCCGCTGGCAGGCGCAGCAGAGCGAGCGCCGTACCGAACTGGACGCGCGCGTGCGCGAGGCCGCCGGCGAGGTGGAGCAGGACATCGAGATCGCCCTGCTTGCCCCGGTGATCAGCCAGCCGGGCCCACAGCGCGTGGCCGAGCTCGTCGCTGCCGGGCTTCCGTGGGTGCAGGCGCCGTGGAGGACTCTCGATCTCACCCTGCAGCGTGGGCAGCGGATCGGCGTGCAGGGACGCAACGGCAGCGGCAAATCGACGCTGCTGCGGTTGTTGGCCGGCACGCTGGCGCCGGTGTCGGGGCATGTGGAGGTTGCGGCCAGCGTCGCCCTGCTTGACCAGTCGCTGACGATGCTGCCGGGCGATGCCTCGGCGCTGTCACTGCTGCAGCGCGCGCATCCGCTGGCCAGCGAAGGCACGTTGCGCACACAGTTGGCGCTGCTCGGGCTCGATGCCGAGCGCAGCCTGCGGCCGTTGGCCACGCTGAGCGGTGGCGAGCGGTTGAAGGCTGCACTGGCCTCAGTGCTGTACGCGCAGACACCACCACAGCTGCTGTTGCTGGACGAGCCGGGCAATCACCTCGACCTGCCCTCGCTGACCGCACTCGAGCAGATGCTCAACCAGTACACCGGCACGCTGATGATCGTCTCGCACGATAGCGCGCTGCTGGACGCGGTCGGCCTGACCCACACGCTGCACGCGGCCGACGAGGGATGGCGGCTGACGCCGATGTAACGCCGGCGGTCAGGCCTGCGCCCACGCCGGAAACGCATCCGGCAACAGCTGCCACAGCAGCGGGCCGGCGCGCAGCTCCTCATCGTTGAGCAGGCAGGCATCCAGCTCGGCGCGGACCGCGTGCTCGTCCATCGCCACCCCGATCACCGCCAGCTCCTGGCGGCGGTCGCCCCACCAGGGATGCCACAGCCTGCGCATGGCCTGGTACTCACCGGCATCGCCGACCTGCTCGACGCTGGGCATCGGCGCGGTCCAGCAGCCCGCCTGCTGGCGGGCCCAGCCCATGTCGGTATACGGCACGCGCGTGGGCGGCAGCGTCGGCGCGGTGTTGTCCAGCCCGGCCTCCATGCGCTCGCGCGAGGCGTACCAGAACCCAGCCACCGATGTCTGCGTCGCCGCACCGACGCTGGAAAGCTCCCCGACCGAGTCCATGCGGTTGGCCAGCCAGAAAAAGCCCTTGCTGCGGATCACGCTGCCCAGCCCGGTGTCGAGCAGCTGCGCGAAACGCTGCGGATGGAACGGCCGGCGCGAGCGGTAGACGAAACTGGTGATGCCGTATTCCTCTGTCTCCGGCGTGTGCTGGCCGCGCAGCGCCTGCATCCAGCCCGGCGCCAGCTGCGCTTTGACGAAGTCGTAGCGGCCGGTATCAAGCACCTCGTGCAGCGGCACGTTGCCGTGTTCGGCCAGGACCAGCCGCGCATCGCGGTTCATGGCGCGCAGCACGGCCAGCGTCGACTGCAGCGTGTCGTCGTCGATCAGATCGCACTTGCTCACCACGATCACGTTGGCGAACTCGATCTGCTCCGCAAGCAGGTTGACCACACCGCGGTCGTCGTCTTCACCAGCCTGCTGGCCGCGGTCGATCAGCCGATCGCTGGAGCCGAAGTCGTGCAGGAACCGCGCGCCATCGACCACCGTCACCAGCGTGTCCAGCCGCGCGATGTCACTGAGGCTGAAGCCCTCTTCATCGCGCACCGAGAAGGTCGCCGCGACCGGCATCGGCTCGGCGATCCCGGTCGACTCGATCAACAGGTAGTCGTAGCGTCCTTCGGCCGCGAGCCGGCGCACCTCCTGCAGCAGGTCATCGCGCAGCGTGCAGCAGATGCAGCCGTTGCTGAACTCCACCAGCGTCTCCTCGGTGCGGCTCAGCGCAGCGCCGCCGTCGCGGACCAGCTGCGCGTCGACATTGATCTCGCTCATGTCGTTGACGATCACCGCCACCCGGCGGCCCTCGCGGTTGCGCAGCAGCTGATTGAGCAGAGTGGTCTTGCCGGCGCCGAGGAAGCCGGACAGCACCGTCACCGGCAGGCGGGAATCACGAAGGGCAGCAGAGGCAGTCATGGCGGAGCAGGTCAGGAGAGGGAACGAAATGTTACTATATAACATTCATAACCCAAGACCCCTACGCCCCATGAAGCGATCCTCTGCCCTGTTGGATGCCGGCGCCATTGCGCTGTCCGGCCTGTGCCTGCTGCACTGCCTGGCCCTGCCGCTGCTCGCGGCGATGCTCCCGCTGCTGGGCGTGTGGGCCGAAGCCGAGTGGGTACATGCCCTGTTCGTGGCGATCGCCGCGCCCCTGACCGGGTTCGCGCTGTGGCGCGCGCACCGCCATCGCCCGCTGCCTGCGTGGGCGATGGCCGGCGCTGCGGCCGGGCTGCTGTTGCTGCTGGCCGGCGCCCTGGGCTGGCCGAGCCACGAAGCCGAGACCCCGATGACCGTGGTTGGCAGCCTGCTGCTGGCCAGCACGCATGTGTGGAATGCGTGGCGGCGGCACCGGCACTGAGCACACGGCTCAATGCTTGAACATCATCCCGACCAGGAACAGCACCAGCGGTGCTGCACTGAGCACCGCGCCGATGATGCCCAGCCACGGCCAGCGTTCCTGGCGCACGCGCGAGCCGACGGTGGCGATCAGACCCACCGCAGCCGAGGCGAGCACGCCGATGGACACGCCGGTGGTGCTGGCGCCTGCGGTGACACCGTGATTGGCGGCGGTGGCGATGTGTGCGGCGAAGGCCCCGATGGGGAGGCCGAGGAAGCTGACGAGGCCGAGCAGCGGGAGTCGTTGGGCACGCCGTTCAACTGCCGCCGAGGATCGAACGGGGCGGATCTTCTCTTCGTGCACGCGGATGGCTCATGGGGATCGCCACCAACGTACACCTTTCATTCCGCGATGCCGAGAGCAGCCCCGCCTGCCCAAGGTGGGACTGCGCTGGACGGCCATCGATCATGCTGAGCGTACGAACGCATTCCATAAAGAACTTCATCGGGCGCAAGCAGCGAAGCCTGATGGACCACACAGCACGCACGGATTGGACCGTGGACGCTACATGCTTCTGCCACTCCCAACAGGGTATTCACCATGCGGGCCTGTTTCGCACTTCTCCTGACTGTCTCGCCGTTCTCATCAGCGGCGCATGCACAGGAACCCCACGACAGGATCGAGTTCACTGCCGACGGACACCGCATCGTCGTACGCACGAGCTACTGGCCGGATCAGCACGGTGGCACCGTGCCTGTCGAGCAACGCCTGCAAGTGAATGCCAATGGTCATCTACGGTATGACTTCCACGCGCAACGCGCGGAAACCCAGGCCTACCACGAGGCGCTCTGCGCTGAATCAGGCATGGAGCCAATGCGAGACGGGGAGGCCTTCATGGGGGGCAACAGTGCAGGCTGGGGCTGCTACAGCGTCGAGGAGTACGACCCGGATGCACCCATTCCATCATTCGATGTCGACGCGGGGGTGTTCCCGCAGGTGGGTAGCACGCATCCTGGAGATATCCGTCAGCGTGCAGTAGAGGCCAGCGGAGTTTGCGAAAGAGGCGGAACCTTGGTGTAGATCAGCCCGGCAGGCTTTACACGGCCTTGCGCCGCGCGGTGCCTACAATGCCCCCACCACCCGCCGCCAGGATCCGCCATGCGCCTGCTTGCCTGCCTGCTCCTCCTGGCCCCGCTCCTGTTGACGGGCTGCGGCAGCGACAACAGCGCAGGCGTGTTTTCCTCCGATCCGATGCTGGGCTGCTATGCCACCCACGCGCGCAAGCCGGCCGAGTTCCGCGTCGAGCAGCAGAGCGGCCAGTACTACGTGTCCTTCCACCGCGATGAGCAATGGCAGCGCGACGCTACACCGCTGCAGGAATCCAGCCGCGCCGAGATCGCACAGTTCTTCCGCGACGATGCGGATCAGATCGACAAAGCGCTGGTCCGGCCCGGCGGCGGCTTCGGCATCTTCAAGTTCAATCCGGGTGCCACGCTCAAGGGCAAGGCCAAGGACAGCGACTACATGGCCCTGGTCCTGATCGGCGCGGGCCCGGTGTTCCCGGTGAAATGCCCCTGACCCTCCGCGCTGGATACCCCCACCCGCCGGACCACCGGCGGCAGGCAGCGATCACCACCCGCCCGCACCGGTAGCCCGGCCCGCAACACCCATCCCCGACACCGCCCCACCCGCAGGCCTACACAGGCGGGCATCCCCTCCCCGTACTTCAACATGGCGTCTCCGGATCACGGCGACCGCGATGGATCGAGCTGTACGGCCACTGCGTCGCATCGCGCACATGCCCGTGCTTGACCGGGTTCTGGTGCACATAGGCCACATGCCGCTGCAGGTCGTCGGCGTCCACGATCCGATGCTCGCGGAAACCGTTGTGCCACAGCGGCCGCAGACTGCGATCCCGGCGCAGCTGCAGGCGCGGCTCCGCCACCGGCAGCTGGCGGTCGAAGATCGCCTGGATCTGCGACCAGCGACGATGGCCCTCCTCGTCGCCCTCCGGCAGCGTCCACACCCCATGCAGGTGATCCGGCAGCACCACGATCGCGTTGATCCGGAACGGGCGCGCCTGCTGCGCCACCCGGAACGCCAGCCGCAGCACCTGTGCCTGCTCCACCAGCAGGCTGCTGCTGCGATCGCGCAGGTGCGCACTGAAGAAGTACGCCGTACCGGTGGGCCAGAGGAGGTGGTCGTAGGACATGACCCAAGTATCCAAAGTCCCCGGCCCGCTACGATCAGCGCACTCCCTGCCAGCGCCTCGGACACCCGAGCACGCAAGGGTCGGATTCCCGCCCTGAGGGAGCGCATCGGGGCCCGCGACGGCCTTCTCAGGTACGATGCCCACCCCTGACTGACAGACCGCCTGGCGCCCGCGCCGCGGCCCCGATCCCGTGCCCCATTACACCGGCCCCCTGTTGACCCGCCCGCTCGCCGAGACCCTGACCCGCACCCGCGACGCCGGCACCGGGGAATGGACGGGCTCGCTCGACCTCGGCCGCTCCACCGGCACCGCCCTGCTGGCGGCCGACCACTGGCAGTGGAAGGGCGAGACCTATCCCTACCCCGGCAAGACCAAGGACCGCACCCTGTACTACTGGGACGGCGAGGAGTTCCTGGCGATCTCGCGCTTCGGGTCGGCACTGATCAAGCTGGTGCCGACCGACTGGGACGCGCCGACCTTCGAGATCGACGGCATCAAGATGCTGCCCAGCGCGCAGGTGTCTCCGTTCGAGGATGCCCGCCGCAAGGTCGCGCTGATCGCCCCGGCCGGCAAGACCGTGCTCGACACCTGCGGCGGCTTGGGCTATTTCGCCGCGTGCTGCCTGGAAGGCGGCGTCACCCGCGTCCGCTCGTTCGAGAAGAATCCGGACGTGCTGTGGCTGCGCACGCTCAACCCGTGGTCGCCAGACCCGGAGGCGGAGAGCAGCGGCGGCCGGTTGTCACTGAGCCAGGGCGACGTGTCGCAGGAGATCGAAGGGCTGGAGAGCGCATCGGTCGACGCGATCCTGCACGACCCACCGCGTTTCGGCATCGCCGGCGAGCTGTATTCGCAGGTGTTCTACGATCAGCTCGCACGCGTCATCCGCAAGGGCGGCCGGATGTTCCATTACACCGGTGCGCCGAACAAGCTGACCAGCGGCCGCGATGTGCCGCGTGAGGTCGCCAAGCGTTTGGAAAAGGCGGGGTTCAAGGCCGAGCTGGCGATGGATGGGGTGCTTGCGGTCAAGCGTTGAGTCAGGTGTCGCTCAACTGCCGCGGGGCAGTTTGGCCGCCCACATGTTGTCGACCAGATTGGGATAGCGCCGCCCGTTTTCCTCGGCGCGCTGACGGGCTGCGCTCTTCTGCGCCTCGGAGAGCGGCTGCGACTTCTTCTGCCCGTTGGGGTTGGGCTTCTTCCAGGGCGGTGTCTGGGACTGGGCCATGTGCGGTCTCGACTGGATTAACGCTGCATTTCCGCTCAGCGAGTGCAGCTTACAAGAACGCCCGACACGTGATCGCAACGTGCCGGGCGCTATCTGCGAACGACCTCCGACTTACTTCTTCAGGAAGTCCAGCAGCGCCGTGTTGAACGCCTCGGCATGGCTGGCATTGCAGCCGTGCGGCGCGTCCTTCAGCACCACCACCTCACTGCCCGCGATGGCCTCATGCGTACGCTTGCCCGAGCCTTCGAACGGCACCGTGCCGTCGCTGTCGCCATGTAGGACGAGGGTTGGCACCGTGACCTTCTTCAGGTCGGTACGGAAATCGGTCGTCCCGAACGCCTTCATGCAGCCCAGCGCCGCGGTCTGGTCGGACTGCTTGCAGAGGTTGATCGCCGCCTGGCGCTCTTCCTCGCTGACCTTCAGCTCGCCGTTGGCGCTGAAGAAATCCGTGGTGAAGCCATCGAAGAACGTATCGCGATCCTTCTCCAGGCCCGCGCGCATTTCATCGGCTTTTTCCTTCGTCAGCGGGCCCTCGGGGTTGTCGCTGGTCTTGAGCATGTAGGGCGGCACCGCCGAAGCGAACACCACGCTGTGCAGGCGCGACTCGCCGTGCTTGGCAACATAGCGCGCCACTTCACCACCGCCCATCGAGAAGCCGACCAGGGTGGCGTCCTTCAGGTCCAGATCCTCGATCACACCGGCCAGATCATCGGCGAGCGTGTCGTACTCGTAGCCATCGGCCGGCTTGTCCGAGCGCCCGAAGCCCCGGCGGTCATAGGCCACCACGCGGTAGCCCGCATCGCGCAGCGCGGGAACCTGCGCCTTCCACGATTCGGCCGAGAGCGGCCAGCCGTGGATCAGCACCACCGGGCGGCCGGTACCACCGGAATCTTCAACGTGCAGGCGAACGCGGGAACCAGCCATGGGAACTCCTTGGAGCGATGGGGAAGGAAGAAGCGATCCTAGGCAGCCGAGCTTGTGCAGGCCGTGAACGATTCCGCCGCATCACTGACGTGACGTGCACAGGCCTGACTGACATCCGCCGATGGGTTCAGCGAAACGACGACGGGATGACGCAGCACGATCTCAGCTTCTGAGACGGCGCCCGACGATAGTTGCCGAGGGGCATCGTCGACGCTGGGAACCGGTACATGGACTGTCATGAGATCACGCCGGACGTTGCCACCCGCGCGGCGCCCATGCCGCCCGACGCAGCCTGTTGCGGGCTCGCCATTACGTTGCTGCTGCATGGGCTCGGTGCACACCCCGCGTCCCGCGCAGCGTTGAGCGCCGCACTACGGCAGATCCCGTTGACCGAACGGTGTGCCAGCTGTGCGCTGCTGCGTCGCCACGCAGACCCGTAGAGGGCTGCCAGCGACCCATTACTAATTACATAGTTGACACTGCCGATCCGGCGGGCGCACGATGCGGCCATCAACTAACGAACCAGTAGACAGCCATGGCCCGCCCCGTCTCGCCCGCCCTGACCGACGCCGAACGCCGCATTCTGGAGGTGCTCTGGAAGAAGAAGGAGGCGTCCGTGCGTGAGGTCACCGATGAGCTGTCCAGGAAGAAGCCGGTCGCGTATACGACCGTGCTGACCATGTTCAAGGTGCTGGACAAGAAGGGACTGGTCCACCATCGCAGCGAGGGGCGCGCCTTCATCTACAGCGCCGCCATCACCCGCAGCGAAGCGCGCAGGCAGGCGCTGGAGAATCTGCTCAAATCCTTCTTCAACGATTCGCCCAGTGTGCTGGCCCAGCACCTGATCGATGAGCACGACATGGACGCTGACGAGCTCAAGGCCCTGCAGCAGCGCGTGGATGACGCATCTCCCTCGAGGACGCCCAAATGACCGTGCATTGGACCCAGGCCCTGGCGACGATGGCCGTGCAACACCTCTGGCACAGCGCCCTGCTGTTCGCACTGGCCGCACTCGTGCTGGGGCGAAGCCGGCTCAGTGCGGAAGCGCGCTCCTGGGCGTTGTGCGCGGCCTTCGTGCTGGCGGCGGCGTCACCGCTGCTGGTCCTGCTGCCGCGCAGTGCGCCGGCGCCGATTTCCGTCGCGCAGCAGACCGTGTCGCCGCCCGCCGCGAACAGCGCGGTGCAGGTTATCGCGCCGAAACCGGCCGACGTTGCCCACGCGATGACTACCTCCACCACCACACCGACCCTGCTGCACGGCGTCGTGGTGATCTGGCTGCTCGGCACGCTGTGGGGGCTGGGCCGACTGGGCCAAGGCGCCTGGCAGGCGCGTCGCCTGCATCGCAGCGCGCGGCCTGCGCCCGCGTTGGAGTCACTGCTGCGCGGGGAGCTGCCGTCCGGTGCCGGCATTGCGCTGTCCGACCGTGCCCCCGGCCCGATGGTGGTCGGCCTGTGGTCGCCGCGCATTCTGGTGCCGACCACGATGGCATCGACCCTGCCGCCGGCCGCGCTGCGCGATCTGCTGCTGCATGAAGCCGCGCATATCCGTCGGCACGATCTGTGGATCTGCGCCGCACAGCGCGCACTGCTCGCCGTGTACTGGTGGAGCCCGCTCCTGCGCCTGCTGGGCCGCCGCCTGGATCTCGCCCGCGAGATGGCGTGCGACGAGCGTGCCGCACTGCGCAGCGGTAGTGGCCGTAGCTATGCCGACTCCCTGCTGACGGGCATCGCCGGACTGATCCAGCAGCGCGATCGCAGTGTGCCCTTGGCCGTGGCCATGTCCGCCACCCGCACTGGGCTGCGCCAGCGCATCGATGGGCTGCTCACCCTGGATACACGCCCTGCCCGCTGGACGACGCGCCTTGGCTGGGGCGCCCTGTGTGCACTTGCATTGGTCGCGCACGTTGGCGTCACAGTTGCAGCCACGCCGCGCTTGGGCAAGGCCGTCATCCTTGTCGAAGACGCGCCTGCCGCCGCGCCGCGTAGCGCCTCGCCTCAGGCCGAGCAGCTGCTCAGCGCTGCCGGCAATGGCGACATCTCCCGCGTGCAGCAGCTGGTCAAGGCGGGGGTTGCCGTGGATACACAGGTCAGCGGCGACGGCACCGCGCTGATCATCGCCGCCAAGCAAGGCGAACTCGCGATGGTCGACGCCCTGCTCGTCCTCGGCGCGCAGCCCGACCTGGCCTCGCGCGGCGATGGCAATCCGTTGATCGCTGCGGCACGTCGCGGTCATCTGCCCGTGGTCGAGCGCCTGGTCGGCGCCGGGGCCGACGTCAACCGCATCGTCGCCTACGACGAAACCCCGCTGATCAACGCGGCCCGCTCTGGCGACGTCGACACCGTCGCTTATCTGGTCCAGCACGGCGCCGACGTCAACCTGGGCGTGGTCGCCGATCAGGGACAGTGGCGTTCGCCGCTGAACCAGGCGCGCAACGAGCGCGTCCGCGATTACCTCACCCAGCGTGGTGCGATCGCCGGCCGGCACTGACCGGCAGCACTACCCACGGGTGACGCTGATCCGTGCGATGGCCCCCGAGGCCATCGCCCACCCTGCAATGCCTTCCTTCGCTGCACCGTATCGCCCCTCACTGCGGCGTGCACGCGCACGCCTGTCTTTCGCGCATCGCCCCCTCATGAGGTATCGCATGGCTTACGCATCCACTCCGCAGGCACCCCTGCATTCGCGAACCCGCAGCGTTCAGATCGGCCTGCTGCGCGCGTCGCTGTGTGCCGCGCTGGTACTGCTGCTTGTCGGCCCCGCGGCGGCGGCGGACCGCGAAGACGCGATGATCCGCGCGGCACTCGCCACCGGCCTGCGCCCCACCGTGGTGCCGGCCAACGCAGCGCCGCCGCACTGGTCGCTGCAGGAACGCATGGCCCAGCACCATGTTCCTGGTGTTTCGATTGCTGTCCTGCGCGGCGGCAAGCTCGTGCACAGCGCCGGCTACGGCACACGCGAGGCGGGCACCCAGGCTGCCGTGAATGCCGACACACTGTTCTCGGTCGGTTCGGTCAGCAAGGTGGTTACGGCCGCCACATCGCTGCGACTTGTCGCCGATGGCACCCTCGCACTGGACCAGGACATCGCGACGTATCTGCGCAGCTGGAAAGTCCCGGCTACCCCGTCGGTGCCGGCACCGCAGCTGACCCTGCGCATGCTCATGTCGCACACCGCCGGGCTGGGCGTGCATGGTTTCGCCGACTACCTGCCCGGCGAACCGCTGCCCACCCTGCTGCAGACACTGGACGGCATCGCCCCGGCCAGAAACAAACCCGTGCGCCTGATCCATCCGCCCGGCGAGCGGGGCGATTACTCCGGTGGCGGCGTGATGGTCGAACAGCGCGTGCTCGAAGATGTGACCGGCCAGCCGTTGGACACGCTCGCACGCAGGCAGGTCTTCGAGCCACTGCATATGCAGCGCAGTCGTTTCACCGATCCACCCTCCAACACCGACAACATCGCCAAAGCGCATGACGGCGAAGGCAAGCTCACCGCCCTGCCGCGCGGCTGGCAGTCGTTCCCCGAACAGGGCGCATCCGGCCTGTGGACCAGCGCCAACGACCTGGCTGCTTTCGTGGCTGCTCTTACGGCCAGCTACCGTGGCCAGGGCGACTTCCTGCCGCACCCCATCGCGACCGACATGATGACCGAGGTCTCGCCGAGCTGGCACGGCCTTGGCCCGCGCCTGAACGGTGCCGGGCAGACCCGGATCTTCCACCATGGCGGCTCCAACGACAGTTACCGGGCGTGGATCGAGGGCTATCTGGAGACGGGCGACGGCTTCGTGATTCTTACCAATGGCGAGAATGGCGCCGCGCTGGCGACGGAGATCCGCAATGCACTGTCGGATGCGATCGGGCGTGGGGTGAATCCTGCCGTGCGCACGGTTGCGCTGGACCTGCGCGAGCCGCGGTATGCGGACTATGCCGGGGTGTTCGAGCAGGACGACAGCGTGCCGATGGCGCAGCGCCGCGCGTTGGCGGACATCTTCGATGTGCCCGCGCTGCAGGTGAAGGTGGCTGATGGGGAGGTGCGGGTGGGTGTGGCTGGCACGAACCGCGATGGGCGCGTGCTGCCGGTGTCGCCGAATCGGTTCGTGTCACCGGATATCGATGGGCTGGAGATTGAGTTCCATCGGGATGCGTTCGGGAAGGTGGCGGCGTTGAGTGTGGTGTTTGGGGAGGGGCGGGGGTATTACGTGCGGCGGGAGCACGCTGGTCAGCCCGGAGCTTCGAAGAAATTGTAGAGGCGCCCGAAGTGTTGCGCTGGTGCTTTGCAGATTGGGGGCACCATAAATTACAGCGATGTGGGGCTGCCTATCCCTGTGCCCGTAGAAAAAATGACGTCATACCGAGAGCCTAGAACCCTCGAATCCAAGACGGAACGGAGAGTGGACCACTTACCGTGCATGCAAGCAAAATCCCCCAAACAACAACAAGTGAAAGCGCTGCGTAGATAGGAATTCTACTGGTCGAGAAACGCTTGTTCACCAGCCATGCGACACGCTTGTTCCCCATCCGCTTCCTTACGATCTCATTGATCTTTTCCTCGCTTTCAGCATACAGGTCAATTATCTCTGCAGTAGTTCCATTACTTTCAGAGCCATTGCAACAAGCACCCTTGCATTCACTGCTTCCGCCTCGCAACGCGAGCAACAGCTGCCTTTCGACGCGCTCAACTGCGTCCTCCCAGCGTTCCTGCCAGAATTTAGCACCTGCGGCCATCCCGACTTGCAAGACCGATATAAGCACCCCTGCCAAACACAAGCAGAAGCTGACGATCGGCTTCGCTGTCACGGAAGCACTCGCTTGTGCCAAGCCCGCGAGGAGCACTCCCTGAAAGATCATGAAGAAGTTGTTTCGTTGAACTAGCTGAGATATTTCGAAGTCACGAGATTTCCGAGCAATTTCATACAATTCTGCAATACGCTTCACTTTATCCGTCATGTCTATCCCCTAGCAGACGACCTATCCATGGTCACTGTAGCGCAGCCCCTAAATGATCAGGAGACCATACCACGGCGCAATCATTCAATTAGATGTCGGACATGGCAAGTGGGTAACGAGATCTGCTCCGCTTCGTATGCTAACCGCTTATACAAGCATGGAGAGAATCCTGTGGGTGAATAGCTTGTGCCGTACGTACGAGTATGCAGCCAGCTGCAGGACACTCTGTAGTTGATAGAGAGCGTCATGATCCGCCCCACGGCTAGCATGATCGGCTGCGGTTTAGCATTAATAGTGAAATGCCTATCCCGGTAGCGCGGAAGAACCACAATGCTAGGCTACAGCCGCCGTCCAATTGGAGATTGACGGCGGCCTGGAAGGAGGATTGCTTTGCGGCTCTCCAGCCGTTTCAAATTCTGCAGCGCTGGCAACGCCTATCAGCAGGCGACTATTTCCGTAGGATCTCTCTGCGGTGATAGGCCATGTAGAGCCGTTGCTGCTCGGATAGGGACCTCGCAACCGCGACCTTAGCCAGATTCCACTTGTCCTTGACCTCTGCAGGTAGTTGGACGCTAATGAGCAACGCGCCGAGATCGTCGAAGGAGATGTACCCCTTGTCGAACAGTCGATCAATGTGAGGCGAGAGCATCAGCCCGTTGTTGCCGTCAAGCCGCGCTTCATTGTCACTTTTCGACCAAGGCTTGATGTGACTCGCCGTCAGAAATCGCTCGTCGTCTACACCAGTGACACGACAACGAACTTCGGTTGCGCTCACGCGGCGGCGGAATAGACCTTGTCCCCTACGGGCCTTGATCAGCTGCTCCTTCTCCGTGACCGTCAGATTCTTGTCCTGACAAATCGCGTTTGCTGCTGCCTCGGCGAGCTTCTCGTCACCTTCTTCACCTATAAGGGAAAGGAGCGCTTTAGCCAAGGAGGGGGAGATATGAGCCAGGTACACCTGGTTCGCATCTCCATTGGACTGAAGGGGCGAGTACTTGCCAGGCAGCAGGGGAGCCAGGATAGCCATATGATCACGGGGTCGCACCTTGTTCTCCAGCAAGGTGTAATCGACCTTTACGTACCAACCATTTTCCGTCCAATTGGGATCCGCCGTCTTGAACTCCGCAGGCTTATCTCGGCTCTTATGCGGTTCCACGACAACCGCCAGTGCTTGGATGTAGGTGTCCACGAACGAAAAGACGATGTCACCCGGCTGGACCTTCGTCATGTTGTCGTAGAACTCACTCCGGCCGCCGTCTCTCCGCTGCTTAGGTGACCACAAGTAGCCACCGTTCAGCGCGATCTTGAAGGTCTTATTCTGGTTAACCCACCAATAGTTCATCCCTGTTCCTATCTCTTAAGTCGTTACCCCGCCTATTGACGGGTCGACTTACGATAGTAACTAGCTATTGTCGTGTTTGACACCATTCCGCGTGGCGGCACCGCAATGCTCTCGAAGTCTGACAAGTGGCTCTCAGCTTTTCTGACAGGCGGCCGATATAGTTGTGTAGGCCCGTCGGTATGCGAACGAGTTTCGTCGCAGGTGGACCACAAGGACTCGTGCACACCATGGCCAAGTTGATTCCACAACGCAGTAGTTGTCTTGCCAGAATGACGGCAGGTGAAAAGCGATTCTCTGAGCGTCTAGAGCAGAAGCTAGATGATGACTATCTGTGCTGGTTCGACGTTCCAATTGGACCCACTCAAAGGCGCCCTGACTTCGTTTTAGTCCATCCATCACGCGGCGTTCTGGTCCTCGAGGTGAAAGACTGGAGGATAGAGACACTCCTCGATCTGAATAGCTCTCACGCGGTTATCAGTACGGACCTGGGGCCTAAAAAAACCACCAATCCGCTACGCCAGGCCAGGGAATGTGCAATAGAGATCAACAATCTCCTGCAGGGTGACCCGCAGCTACGTCATCCGGTGGGAGCACATCGGCAGGGCCAAACGCTAGTGCCTTGGGCTTTTGGCGTCGTACTCTCGATGATCACTCGCAGCCAATTTGAGGCCGCGGGGCTCGGAAACTGGATTCCTGAGCATACGGTCATCTGCCGCGACGAGATGACCGAGACCAGTGATAGCGAAGCGTTTCAGAATCGACTATAGGACATGTTCTCTATCCACTTCCGCTGCTCACTCACCCTTCCTCAGATCGATAGGATCCGATGGCATCTATTCCCAGAGTTCCGCATCAGACCGCCAATCCAGGGCTCACTTTTCGAGGCGGGTCAGCGTTTGGATTCACCGTTGGTTGTCCCTGATCTGATGCGCATCATGGACCTGCAGCAGGAACAACTAGCCCGGTCCCTGGGCGATGGGCATAGGGTGATCCACGGCGTAGCGGGATCAGGAAAAACCATGATCCTGGGGTATCGCTGCGTTGAACTGGCAAAGCGCTACTCTAAGCCTATCCTGGTACTTTGCTACAACAAAGCACTTGCCAGTCGCCTAGCCCAGCAGCTTGCTGTCTATCGCATGGATGGCCGTATCACTGTCCGGAACTTCCACGGTTGGTGCCTCGATCAGCTCGGCGCGTATGGAGTTCCCCGTCCGCGCAGCAACGACGATCCGCATGCATGGCTACGCGAAATGGTCAAGGCCGTTAGCGCAGGTGTCGAGAGCAGGGCGATTCCTAGAGCGCAGTACTCGGCCGTTTTGATTGATGAGGGTCATGATTTCGAGCCAGAGTGGCTGAAGCTGGTCACCCAGATGATCGACCCCGACTCAAACTCACTTTTGCTGCTGTATGACGACGCGCAGACCATCTATGGCGGTGGGCGAAAGAAGTTCTCATTTGCCAGCGTCGGCATTCAAGCGAAGGGCAGAACCACGATCCTCCGACTCAACTACAGAAATACCCTTGAAGTACTTTCCACCGCGAGGATCTTCGCGAATGAGCTACTCACAGCACAGGACGCTGATGATGATCACGTGCCAGTGATTGCTCCTGAGAGCGCGGGTCGGCGAGGGCCTGTCCCTGAGTTGGTGTCCGCATCGACGATCTGGGAGGAGTCGAAGATCATTGGCGAGCGAATTGCTGGTGCGATTGCAGATGGTTCGTGCCCAAGTGAGTTCGGTGTTCTCTGCCGAACGAGGGCCGTGGGAAACCTGATCGCAAAGCAACTGGATAAGGGTGGCCTTCCTGTCCGGTTGATGACAGACAGCAGCACGAGAGTTCAATTGGCTGAAGCACCGGCGATCACGGTGATGACGATGCATGCGAGTAAGGGGCTTGAATTCGAATCAGTGTTTCTTCCATCGCTGTGCGATGTAGGCGCGCGCAGAGACCTATCCGGAGAGGAACTCGCACAAGAGGCTAAGTTGGTCTATGTCGCGATGACGCGCGCGCTCAGTAAGCTAACGATGCTCCACCACTGCCACACGCCGATCACCGATCGCCTATGCGCAGCGGTAAAGGAAGTGCGACAGCGTGTAGCAGCGTAGTCGAGAGACTTTTAGAGAACGTGTGCGACCCACCTGCGACGCAGGCTTGACGTCGCAGAAGGCTATGATTATTTAGCTGAAACACGCGGTACAGCCAGAAGAAGCCGCCCGGATAGTCACCGGGCGGCATGTAGCTATGCCCTGTTAAAGCGCAATCCGAACAACAGACTCTTCACTGCCCCTCGGCTCGCTGTCACCGTTCTTGACGGTCACGTAGAGCACGTTCTTCTTGGCATCCAGCGCCAGGCTGTTCGGGTGCGTCGGCAGCGCGTACGTCGCCACCTGCTTGTAGGTGTCGCTGTTGTACGCGGTCACGGTGCCGCCATCGCGGTTGGTCACGTACAGGCGCTTGCGCGGTGCGTCCAGGAGGATGCCCAGCGGGCCGGCGTCGGTCGGGATGCTGGCCAGTTCCTTGCCGGTGGTGCGGTCCAGCACCAGCACACGCTGGCCCGGGTGCTTCGATTCGAAGCCCGAGCTGCTGGCCTGGTACTTGCGAATCATCTCCGAGCCCTGGTCGGTCACGAACAGGCGCTTGCCGGCCGGGTCCAGCGCGATGTTCATCGGCTGCTCCGCACTGACCTTGAAGCGCTGCTCGACCTTGCCGCTGTCGGTGCCGACAGTGACGACCTCGGCCAGCAGGTTGGACGTGTAGACGCGCTTGGCCTTGGCATCCAGCGCCAGACCCGGCGCCTTGGCATTGCCCAGGCCCGGAATGGTGTTGATGACCTTCAGCGACTTCGTGTCCACCACGAACAGCACGCTGCCCTCACCCGAGTGGCCGGTGACGTACAGACGGTTGTTGGCGCCATCGACGACCAACTCGCGCAAATCGTGGGTGTAGGCGGCCTTGCCATCCTTGCCGACCTTCTTCTCCATCAGCTGCACGATGCCAACGGACTTGTTCGTGGCGGTGTCGACCACGGTGACCGAGGTATCGACGGTGTTGCCGACGTAGAGGCGGTTGTTGGCATCGTCCAGCACCACACCGAACGCCTTGCGCTCCAGCGGGATGGCGGTTTCGACGGCCAGGGTTTCCGGGTTCAGGCGCAGGACCTGGGACGGACCGGCGGCATCACCGAAGCCGCCCGAGGAGGCGACGAACACGGCGTTCTGCTTGGGGCTGAAGGCGAGCTCGTACAGGCCCTGAGCGACGGCCTTGCGCTGCACGGCGGCGGTGGCCGATGCGGTGGCCGATGCGTCAGCGAAGGCGGCGGGCACGCCAAGCGTGAGGGAAATGGCCAGGGCCAGGGTGGCAGAACGGATGAGGGTACGCGGGTGCATGCGAGCTTCCTTGAATGGGCACGGGGTGTCCTGGCTCGCGGGGCCGTCGTACAACGGCCGCCCCATGCTACTACTGCGCAAGGGAAGGCTGGCTATGGCGCAGGGATGGTAGCAGGCCGGGGAGGTCTGCGTGCGGTCATTGCCGTCCTACTGCCAGTGGGAAGACCCGGATCCACGCCTGTTTGGCGCCTTGCGGTTTGGAGTCGCTACAGCCGCACCTCCGCAGAGCGCTTGAAATGAAGGTGGACGCCTAGCGCCTTTTCCACTTCGGCCTGGCGCGCGCGGTATGCCTTGAGGGTGTCTGGATCCACAACACCAATGTCGATGCGGCCCTCTGCAGCGTTCACGCCCATCCCGCCAGCGTTGGGAAAGTAGGACCGCAATCGGTTGGACGCAACGATCTGCTGCAGGTCCTTGCTTGAATGCCGTACCCCCGGTACAAACCGCACTTGGGCAGGCCCCATCGCTGTGGCCACGATGCGGCCAGGCACGGCGCCGGCGCCTTTCATGCGCACTGTCATCCCCAGGGGATCCCGCGTGATCACGCGCCCTGCGTAACGGTCGCCGAACTCCTGCACCAGCGCCGCGTTCACGGGCGCCAGCGCCCTTCTCTCAGCGATGCGCCGGCTTGCTTCTGCCTCGTCGACGGCCTCTGAAGACGTCACGCGCTTCACGGCGGCGTTCAGTGGTGGCGCAGGTGGCTCTGCCGCACCCAAGCGAGTGGCGATCAAAAGCAGGATGCATGCGGCTGTTGGTGTTTTCATGCGCTTCTACCCTTTTGTGCAGGTACCAACCGATGTCAGTTGCTTGCTGCAGACCGTACCACCTGAGAAGCGGCGCATTCTGTTAACCCGTTCACCTGACCTCAGCGGCACGACAATCTCTCGAACCGTATCCTCTTGAATTTTGCATGCGCATTCTTCACGTGCGTTCAACACCTCGAGACCAGCTGGAGCCCTACCGGCACCTCCTCTATAGTTGCCCCATCCAATGCAATGGAATGGCCCATGAGCGTGATGTCATCCGGGCGGTGCCTCACGGCTGCACTCGCCGTTGTCCTGAGCGCCAGCGCCTGTGCACGAACGCCGCCTACAGATCAGAAAGGGAACTCGAAGATGTCGGAAGCAACTGAAACCGGTCGAACCATCAATGGGCACACCTACACCGATGCATCGGTCGACGTAGAGCTTGGGCCGAATACCTTCCGCATCCCGGCCAACTACCTGGATAGCCAGATTGCGCCTTGGCCCGGTGGAGGTGTGAGCCTGATCCTTGAGTGGCCGGACATGAAGCCCACTGCGCCAGGCGCTCGGGCAAATCCCCGGACGAATGACTTCCGCAAGGAGATCGCGGTCTCTATCGATTACATCGACAGCGCTCCCATTGAAACCTCACTGGAACGGCTGTCTTCCAATGAGGCTGTCACCGAGGCTGACTCGGTGGAGCGTGGAAATCCCAAGGATCGCCTGGACCTGCGCGTCGCCCAGCCTGAGACGATGGGGCTGACTCCCTACGCCATCGACGAAGCGAAGATGGCCGTGTACTCAGAGCAATACGAAGCCCGCTACCGCAAGTCGCATACCCGCAATCCGGGTTTCGAGGATGACTGGTACGTTGCACGCGGTCCGAACGGCAACCTCACGACCTTCATCAAGTGCGACAGCACCAAATTCCGCAGCGATGGTGTACGGCTGGAGGGTCAGCAGGTCATCCATGAAGAGGGCTCAGTAGCCGCTGGTTGCGTCCACTACTTCTCGGATGTTGAGAACAAACTTTCGATCACCCTGAACTACAAGCGAGCATTCCTGAAAGACTGGAAGCGCATGGAAGACGCAGTGCGTGACCTCTTGGCCAGCAGCAAGGCCAAGTGAATCAAGCATCTACAGGGAGTAGTAAATGAGTGGATTGACTCAGCGCGACATCAGAATTTTGAGCAGCTATGCGGACGCCGGAAACCGGGAGCTGTACTGGAATTACCTCTCTCAGCTGCCGGGCGCGGACGGCTATGGCACGCTCGCACTGGGCGTGGTTCGCAATGATAGCCTGCCCGGCCGGGTGGCAAACACCTATGCACAGGACCATGCAAAGACTCAGCACGACAGTGGTTCGCGTCACCCCAATGCCGAGCTTAGTGAGCGCCAGTGGGAGGACTTTGGGCAAACGCTGCTCAAGCAGGACCTTGAACTCCGCAGCTACTGGATGGAACAGAAGCAGCCTGACAAGGCGCTGAACCTCCCTGGTAAGGATGTCATGAGAGCGCATGACCGCGCGTTTGACCTTCACGAGCTGGATCCCAACTGCTGGACGCCCCGTGTCCTGCTGCAGGCCGCCCTCGAGAAGAGCGGACCTCAAAAGCTCGAGCAGATCTGGACGAACATGCTCGACAACGACTACGTCGGCGCAATCCGTGTGGGCAAGACAGGATATGACGCAATTGATCAAATGGGCTTGGTGGACGGTGGGGAATACCTGGCCAAGCTCGGCGCGACGGAGGCCGCCCAGTTTCTTGAAGGCCGCTCCTCGACCAACCCCAACGTGATCGGCGGCAACAGCTACTACGCCATGTACTTCGAAGGCGAACGAAAGTGGGCCAATGTGAGCACCGGCGGCGGCCACCTTTCTATGAGGGAAGAGACCAATCCGGCCCGGATCGCCGAACTGAACGATGCGCGCGACGTGCGCCTGGAACGCCAGCAGAAGGCCACTCAGTTCCATGAGGATGATCCGTACCGTACGATCACCCGCAGCCCGATGACCGCATCCCTTGATGGCGTGCCGGGCGAGCGCCAAGCACCTACCCGCTTGGCCGACATCGGCCCCGGCCACCCGGACTACGCGTTGATACAGCAGGTCCGCGAAGGCGTTGCCGCCATCGACGCCAAGCAAGGTCGCACTCCGGACGAGACCAGCGAGCGCCTGACCGCGAGCGTGGTTGCGCTGGCGCGACAGAATGGATTGGAACGCGCCGACCACGTGCTGCTGAGTTCGCAGACCGCAGATAGCCCTGCTGGCCGAAATGTCTTTGTTGTCCAGGGCGAACTGGCCGACCCGGCGCATCGCCGCGCTTCAATGCCGACCGATGTCGCTGTGCAGACGCCGGTGGAGCAGTCCATGCGGCAGCTGGACGTCGCCGGTCAGGAGCGGCAGCAGCAGGCGTTGGCACAGACCACGCAGCAGGAATTGGACGCCCGCGTTCGTGAATCCCAGAGCCAAGCGATGCGTATGGGGTGATGCGGCCCCTTGTTAGCAAAAGAGCCGCATACGCGGCTCTTTTGCTTTCCATCTCATACGTTAGAAAGGTCAAACCCCAACAGGATTAGCCTTCTCAGGATCAATCTTGTACTGCTTGATCGCCCGGGCAACATCCTTACCCGTCATCTTTCCTTCCTTAGCCAGCGCTGCAATCGCGGCATGCGCGATGTAGTACCGGTCGACCTCGAAGAAGCGACGCAGGTTCGCACGGGTATCCGAACGACCAAAGCCATCCGTGCCCAGCACCGTGTACGACATCGGCACGAACGCACGGATCTGGTCCGCATACGCACGCACATAGTCGGTCGCGGCAATCGCCGGGCCCTGGCGGCCTTCCAGCAGCTCGGTCACGTAGGCCTTGCGCGGCTCGGCTTCCGGGTGGAAGCGGTTGTAGCGCTCGGCATCGAAACCATCGCGGCGCAGTTCGTTGATGCTCGGGCAGCTCCAGATATCGGCGGTCACGCCGAAGTCCTTGTCGAGCAGCTCGGCCGCGGCAATGGCTTCACGCAGGATGGTGCCCGAACCCAGCAGCTGCACGCGCAGCTCGCCCTTCTTCGGCTTGCCGGCGTCGGTGAGCAGGTACATGCCCTTGACGATGCCCTCGGCCGCGCCTTCCGGCATTTCCGGGTGGGTGTAGTTTTCGTTCATCAGGGTGATGTAGTAGTACTCATCAATCTGATCTTCCATCATGGCCTTGGTGCCGTGCTGCAGGATCACCGTCACTTCGAAGCCGAAGGTCGGGTCATAGCTGCGCACGTTCGGGATGCCACCGGCGACGATATGGCTGAAGCCATCTTCGTGCTGCAGGCCTTCACCGTTCAGCGTGGTGCGGCCGGCGGTGCCGCCGAGCAGGAAGCCACGGGTACGCATGTCCGCGGCCTGCCAGGCGATGTCGCCCACGCGCTGGAAGCCGAACATCGAGTAGTAGATGTAGAACGGCAGCATCGGCACGTTGGAGACCGAGTAGCTGGTACCGGCAGCCATCCAGGAGCTGATCGCGCCCGGCTCGCTGATGCCCTGCTGCAGCACCTGGCCGCTCTGGTCTTCGCGGTAGAACATCAGCTGGTCCGCATCGACCGGCTTGTACTTCTGGCCGAACGGCGCGTAGATGCCGATCTGGCGGAACAGGCCTTCCATGCCGAAGGTACGGGCTTCGTCGGCCACGATCGGCACGATGTGCGGGCCCAGTTCCTTGTCGCGCAGGGTGATGTTGAGGCTCTGCACGAACGCCATGGTGGTGGAGTAGCTGCGCTCGCCGCTGGACTTCAGCAGGCGCTCGTAGCTTTCCAGCTTCGGTGCGTTGAAGCTCTTGGTCGCCTTGCGGCGGCGCTGCGGCAGGTAACCACCCAGGGCAGCACGGCGTTCCTGCAGGTACTTCACTTCCGGCGAATCCGGGCCCGGGTGGTAGAACGGCACCTGGCCATCGGCCAGCTGTGCGTCGGTCACCGGGATGTTGAAGCGGTCGCGGAAATGGCGGACGGCATCGTCGTCCAGCTTCTTGGTCTGGTGAGTCGGGTTCAGTGCTTCACCCGCGCTGCCCATGCCGTAGCCCTTGACCGTCTTGGCCAGGATCACGGTCGGCATGCCCTTGGTGTTCACGGCCTGGTGGTAGGCGGCGTACACCTTGTGCGGATCGTGGCCGCCACGGTTGAGGCGCCAGATATCGTCGTCGGACAGGCCGGCGACCATCGCAGCGGTTTCCGGGTACTTGCCGAAGAAATGCTCGCGGGTATACGCGCCACCGAAGGCCTTGCAGTTCTGGTATTCGCCGTCGACGGTTTCCATCATCAGCTTGCGCAGTACGCCGTTGGTGTCCTTGGCCAGCAGGGCATCCCAGTAACCGCCCCACAGCAGCTTGATGACATTCCAGCCGCCGCCACGGAATACCCCTTCCAGTTCCTGGATGATCTTGCCGTTGCCACGCACCGGGCCGTCGAGGCGCTGCAGGTTGCAGTTGACCACGAAGATCAGGTTGTCCAGGCCTTCGCGGCCGGCCAGCGCGATCGCGCCGAGGGTTTCCGGCTCATCGCTCTCGCCGTCGCCGATGAAGCACCACACCTTGCGGTCGGACTTCTCGATCAGGCCACGGTTTTCCAGGTAACGCAGGAACTGCGCCTGGTAGATCGCGGCGAGCGGGCCCAGGCCCATCGACACGGTCGGGGTCTGCCAGTAATCCGGCATCAGCCACGGATGCGGGTAGCTGGAGAGGCCACCGCCGTCGACTTCCATGCGGAACTTGTCCAGCTGGGCTTCGTCGATGCGGCCTTCCAGGAAGGAACGCGCATAGATGCCCGGGGCGCTGTGGCCCTGGATGAAGAGCAGGTCGCCCGGGTGGTCTTCGCTCGGGGCGCGCCAGAAGTGGTTGAAGCCCACGTCATACAGCGTGGCGCCGGAGGCGAAGGAGGCGATGTGGCCGCCCAGGTCGCCCGGCTTGCGGTTGGCGCGCACGACGGTCGCCATCGCGTTCCAGCGGATGATGGAGCGAATGCGCCATTCCAGTTCGGCGTTGCCCGGGCTCTTGGCCTCCAGGGTCGGCGCGATGGTGTTCACGTACTCGGTGGTGGGAGAGAACGGCAGGTAAGCACCCGAACGACGGGTCAGTTCCACCATGCCTTCCAACAGCTGATGCGCGCGCTCGGGGCCCTCGACATCAATAACGGCCTTCAGCGACTCGATCCATTCCTGGGTTTCCACAGGATTCGGGTCGTTGTTCAGCACCTCGTTCAACCAGTTCATTTGCGCTCCCATGACCGCACGCACGCGCGCGACTGTTTTAGATTTCTAGCCGCAAAGTGTAGCGCACCAAGGGGTTTGCTTACTTCGCTACGGTTGCGTATGGAACCATCCGGGCGTGTCCGGAAGGACAGCAGGCGACAGCGCGCGGGCCGCGCTTGAAGGTTCCACGCTGCATTTCAGCCTGCCCGGCGGCGATGACACCGGCGCGTCAACAGGACACCGCTGGACAGCGCAGGCGCTGCGGCAGAGGCGATTGGCGTGGATCGTGCGCGGCGGGAAGGCGTTCCAGCGTGCGTCGGCGTGGATCATCGGCCGCGTTCGTCGGCCAGGAGGCGCGCAGTGTTCCATCACAAGCACGCACCGTCGCACGCTGGATTCACCTGAACGCATCCCTGCCATGCGTGCGCCGCGGCTGGCCGAACGGGAGTTTTCGATATATCGTTCCGTCACTGCATTCGATATATCGAAATGACCTCTCCGCGCGATCTCGACCGCCCTGCCCGCCCGCTGACCGCCCGGCCGCTCAGCCGTGGCGATCTGCGCCTGCTGGTGCTGTCGCTGCTGGCCGACCAGCCGCGCCACGGCTATGAGCTGATCCAGCTGATCAGCGACATGTTCGTGCGGGTCTACACGCCCAGCGCCGGCTCGATCTACCCGGTACTGGCGCAGTTCGAGGCGGCCGGCTGGGTCGGCGCGGTCGAGGACGGTGGGCGCAAACGCTACGCGCTCAGCGCGCTGGGCCAGGCCGAGCTGGAGGCGCAGCGCGACGAGGTCGATGCCGCAGTGCACCGGGTGCGCGACAGCGCGCGCACGATCACCAAGGCCAACCTGCCGCCGTCCGTGCGCGATGCGCTGCGCGAGCTCAAGCACGCGCTGGGCCTGTGCCACGGCCGCTGGCAGGACGACAACGCCGCCGCCGTGGCCGAAGCGCTGCGCGAGGCCGCCGCGCACATCCGTGCGCAGGGCCGCTGACCTTCCCTCTTCGTTTCAGACCCAGCCAGCCACCGCCCGCCAGGTCCTTCTCTCTCAACGCCGCGCTGCGGCACTGATCCAGGTATTCCCCATGGCTCTGCATGAAAACCGACTGCTCCGTCATACCGTGAAGTTCCGCCCGCTGCAGGTGCTGCGCACCGAAGAGATCAGCCCGTGCATGCGCCGGGTGATCGTCGGGGGCGAGGCGCTGGAAGGCTTCGATTCGCCCTCGCCGGACGACCACGTCAAGCTGTTCTTCCCCAACGCCGAGGGCCAGTTCGTGGTCCCGACGATGACCCCGGAAGGCCCGCGCTACCCGGACGGCCAGTCGCCCTCCCCCTCGCGCGATTACACCCCGCGCTGGTGGGATCTGGAGACCAACGAGCTGGCGCTGGACTTCGTCATGCATGGCGACGGCCTGGCTTCGACCTGGGCCGCCAACGCGCAGCCGGGCGATGCGATCGCCGTCGGCGGCCCGCGCGGCTCGCACATGACCGCCGATGACTTCGACACCTACGTGCTGATCGGCGATGAAACCGCGCTGCCGGCGATCGGCCGCTGGCTGGAGACGCTGCCGGAGGGCGCGAACGCCGACGTCTACATCGAGATCCCGGAATCCGGCGACCGACAGGAGCTGCCGGAGGACGACCGCATCCGCATCTCGTGGCTGGAGCGCAACGGCTTCGACGCCGCCAGCAGCACCCTGCTGGAAGACGTGCTGACCGATTTCGAGGAACCGGAGGGCGACACCTTCTACTGGATCGCGGCCGAGTCGCGCCGGGCCCGGATGATGCGCAAGTACATCGAGGGTCACCTGGGCGTGCCGAAGGACTGGATCCGCTCGACCGGCTACTGGAAGGCCCACGGCAGTGAGCACCACGACGACTGAGCCCGCGACGGGCACCGGCCACGGATGCGACAATCGCGTTTTGTGCCGGTGCCTTTCATGCAAGCCTCTCCTCTTTCGGCACTGACCGATCTGATCGACCGCGCCGAGCGCGCCGATCCCGCGCTGGACGCCGCCCTGGCGGCGCTGGCGCCTTCCGTGGGCGGGAACATCGCCCCGTTGCGCACCGCCCTGGTGCCGTTGGCCCGCGCGCAGGCGGCGCTGGTGCAGGCGAAAATCGATATCGACCTGGTCGCCGACGAGCTGCGCCGTTACCAGAAGTACGCGATGCCCGGTAAGCCGAGCCTGCAGATCGTGCAGCTGCGCAAGCAGCAGGCCTCGGTGAAGCAGGCCGCGCTGCTGGCCCGCCAGGCGTTCGCGCAGGCGACGCATGCATTCCTGCGGGAGAGCGGGTTGACTACGCCGGCACGGCGGACGCCGACCGATTTCACCACGCTGTGGCTGGGCAAGGTGATCGCGCAGGTGGCGGCAGGGTGATCATCGCCCTCGTGCATCCGCATCAGGAACGGTAGTGCCGGCCGCTGGCCGGCTCCCCCTTCCGTCCAGGATCATGAGGAGCCGGCCAGCGGCCGGCACTACCGGGTATCGACCGGTAGCCGCACAAAAAGAAAGCCCGCCAATTGGCGGGCTTTCTGCCTTCTCACGACGAGTGAGGAAAAACTCAGGCAGCCGGCTTTTCGCCAGTGGCCTCGGTGGTGATGCGGATGTTCACTTCATCGCTGACGTTCGGGGCGTACGCGCCGACGCCGAAATCGCTGCGCTTGATGGTGGTGGTGGCATCGAAGCCCGCTGCCGGCACCTTGGCCATCGGGTGCTCGCCGCCGCCGTTGACGGTGACATCCAGGGTCACCGGCTTGGTGATGTCCTTGATGGTCAGGTCGCCGGTGACGGTCAGCTTGTTGGTGCCGTTGGCCTCAACCTTGGTGCTCTTGAAGGTGGCGGCCGGGAACTTGGCGGCGTCGAAGAAATCGGCGCTCTTCAGGTGCTCGTCGAACTTGGCGGTGAAGCTGTTCAGGCCGGTCAGCGGCAGCTTCACTTCGACGGTCGACTTGGTCACGTCGGCCGCGTCATACACCAGGGTGCCTTCGGCCGCGCCAAAGTGGGCGGTCGGGTGCGAGAAGCCGAAGTGGCTCCACTGGACCAGCACGTCGGTGTGGGTCGGGTCGAGCTTGTAGGTGCCCGAGGCGATCTGGATCGCATCGGCCGCCGGGGCGGCAGCAGCAGCGTCCGCAGCCGGGGCGGCGGTTTCGGTGGCGGCCGGCGCGTCGGCAGCCGGGGCAGCGGCTTCGTCGGCCGGCTTGGAGCAGGCGGCGATGGCCAGGGTCAGGGCGAGCGGCAGCAGCAGTTTGCGGGTCACGGTCATGTCAGGTCTCTCTCGATTCGAAGGGAAAAGAAGCAAAGGTCATGCAGCCCATCCGCACGGATGGGCCACGATCCGGCGGTAACGCTTAAGCGATGCGGGCGGCTTCGTCGAACGACAGGCGAGGCAGCCGCGGGAACAGGCCCGAGGCGTCACCGTACCCCAGGTTGACGAGGAAATTCGACTTGATCGCGGTGCCCTTGAAGAAGGCTTCGTCGACCTTGGCGTTGTCGAAGCCGGACATCGGGCCGGCATCCAGACCCAGCGCACGGGCGGCCAGGATCAGGTAGGCGCCCTGCAGGCTGCCATTGCGGAATGCCCCTTCGGTACGGCCTTCACGCGGGCCGTCGAACCACGCCTTGGCGTCGGTGTGCGGGAACAGGAACGGCAGCTTCTCGTGGAAGTCTTCGTCGAAGGCGACGATCACCGTGACCGGGGCGGCCAGGGTCTTATCGTGGTTGCCTTCGGACAGGGCCGGGGCCAGCTTGGCCTTGGCTTCCGGGGACTTCACGAACACGAAGCGCGCCGGACTGCCATTGGCGGCGGTCGGGCCCCACTTCAGCAGCTCATAGAGTGCCTTCAGCTGGCTGTCCTCGACCGGCTTGTCGAGGAAGGCGTTCTGGGTGCGGGCGGTACGGAACAACTGATCGAGCGCAGCATCGTCAAGGACGTGGGACATGAAGCCTCCGGAAACAAGGGGAATCGTTCGCGCATCGGCTACCGTGGCAGGGCGACCGCGCGATCGGCGAAGGCTGGCAGTGTAGAGTGTCGCGACAGTTGCAACACCCAGCCTGACTGAAACGAATTAATGCCATACGTGAAACGATGGAGTCCGCCCTGGACGATCACTGACGGCCGTGCCGGCAATGTGCGGCAGGCGGTGGCCCTGGCCACGGCATTGAAGCTGGGGGCGCATCGTCCGCTGGTACTCACGCCGCGCGCACCCTGGCGCTGGCTGGCTCCGCGCTGGCTGCCGGGCGCCGCCGCCGGCTACGGCGAGGCCTTCGCCGCGCTGGCCGAAGAGGTCCCGGAGCTGGCCATCGGCTGTGGCCGCCAGGCTGCCGGTGCGCTGCGCGAACTGCGCCGCCGTGGCACCCGGGTGGTGCAGATCCTCGACCCCCGCCTCCGCCCGCGCCACTGGGACCTGCTGGTCGTCCCCGAACACGACCGCCTGCGCGGCAGCAACGTGCTCACCCTGCTGGGCAGCCTCAATCCGGTCAACGATGACTGGCTGGCCTGCGGCCGTGCCGCCTTCGCGACGTTCAGCGCCCTGCCCGGCCCGCGCACCGCGCTGCTGGTCGGCGGGCCGACCCCGCACGCACCCTGGCATGAGCCGGACATGGTGCAGGTATTCCAGCAGTTGGCATCGCAGCTGCGCGCGGAGGGCGGCAGCCTGCTGGCCACGACCTCGCGACGCACGCCCCCGGCCCTGGTCGGCGCGCTGCGCAGTGCGTTCGCCGATGTGCCGAACGTGATCTGGGGCGACGGCGGTGATGGCGTCAATCCGTATGCCGGCCTGCTCGGCTGGGCCAATCGCGTCGTGGTCTCGCCGGACTCGGTGAACCTGCTCTCCGAAGCCTGCGCCACGCGCATGCCGGTGGCCATCGCCCTGGCCGACCAGGCGCAGGGACGGCTGGCGCACTTCCAGAGCGCGCTGCGCGAGCGTGGCCGCCTGCAGCTGCGCTGGCTGGACTGGCAGAAGGACGGCCGCATCGAACCGCTGCGCGAGACCACGCGTGTTGCCGAAGAGGTGCGCGCGCGGTTGGGGATTCAAGGACGGTGAACGGGAAACGCGTCGCGAGGACGCTGCACGCTGAGTCGGCGCTATGATGCGGCCGCGGCCGGTGCCGCCGGAGACTGTGTGACATGGATGTACCCTTCGCTGCCCTGCGCAAGCGCTTCCCCCCTGCCTTGCTGTGCGGTGTATTGCTGGGCGCTGCGCTGACCGCGCACGCCGAGCCGCAGTGCACCGAACGCTATCCCACGCCCGCCGCGCTGGCCTCGATGTTCGATGTGGCCCTGGCCACCACGGACGCCTTGGACGCCCTCGAGGGCGTGGACGTGGTGCTGATCGCCCGCGGCGGCCAGGACCTGAGCAAGTACGGCTTGCGCCACAGCCACCTGGCCTTCCTGCTGCGCGAGGAGGATGGCCAATGGCGCGCGGTGCATCTGCTCAATCCGTGCAAGACCGCGGAGTCGCACTTGTTCCGCGAGGGTGTTGCGACCTTCATCGGCGAGACCTCCAGCCATACCGATCTGCGCATCGGGGTGCCGACCCCGGCCGTGCGCGATGCGCTCAAGGCGATGCTCACCCAGCCGGCGATCCAGGCGAAGGCGCTGCACGAGGCACGCTACAGCGTGGTGGCCTATCCGTTCCGCACCGAATACCAGAATTCCAACCAGTGGGTGCTGGAAGTCCTGGGCGCGGCGATGGCGCAGGTGGAAGAGCGCACGTTGATCGTCAACCGTACCCAGGCGCAGGAATGGCTGCAGCGGCACATGTATACGCCCAGCACGCTGCACATCGGCGTGGCCAAGCGGCTCGGCGCGCGCTTCTTCGTGCCCAATGCGGCCGTTACCGACCACCCGGCCAGCGAGCGCCTCTCCGGCAACTACTCGGTGGTGACGGTGGAATCGATCTTCGATTTCCTGCAGCTGCGCAGCAGCCTGCAGCAGGAACTGGCCGTGCCGCATGTGCCGGTCAAGGGCATTGCCCCGCCCAAGCCATGAGGGTGCTGCAGCCGAACGCGGCGCAGGCATACTGTTTCCCCACGTCGATGTGACACAGGAGTTCCCGATGACACGGATTGCCCGCCTTGCTGTTTCGCCGTTGCTGGCGGTTGCGCTGTGCGCCTCCAGCCTGCCGGCATCGGCCCAGGAATTCAGTACCCAGCACCCGGTCGCCAGCAGCGCGATCGTCACCTCGGTGATGAGTGTGGTGGTGATCACCGCACCGGTCTGGCTGGTCTCGGCCGGTCTGAGCAAGGCCAGCGACGGCTCGGCCCGCCGCAACCGCGCCCGTGCCGAGGCGAAGAAGGCCGCGCCACTGCCGCCGCTGACGGTGGAAAAAGTGGAGCGCACCGCCGAAGGTGGCGTGCAGTTGGCGTTGCAGAACCCCCAGGCACCGGACGAGCCGGCCGTGCTGGCCTGGCCGGCGCGCACCGACAACCCGGCGGAGACGGTCAAGGTCGGCGACGTGCTGGACCTCACGCCGTCGCCGGGCGGCGCCGGCTGGACGGTGGCCAACGCCGAAGGCACCGCGTTGGCGTTCCTGCCGACCGAAGCGGCTGCGGCGCAGTCCAGCCAATCGAGCGAACGCTGGTGAGTCGCGGCCACCGATGGATCGCGCCGCTGGCGCGTGGGTCGGCCCTGGCACTGGCGTTGATGGCCACCAGCCTGCCCGTCGGCGCGCAGAATCTCAGCAATGCCTCGCCGGTCACCAGCAGCGTCCTCACGACGTCGGTGGTGAGCCTGGCGGTGATCACCGCACCGGTCTGGCTCAGCGCGCTGGGCGTGAGCGAACTGCATGACGCCTCCATGCCGCACAACCGCGCCGCCCGGGCCGCAAAGCGGCAGAAGGCCGCGCCGATGCCGCCCCTCACCGTGGAGCGCGTGACGCACCAGCCGGACGGCAGCTACGAGGTGGAGCTGAAGAACCCGCAGGCCCCGGATGCACCGGCGGTGGTGGCATGGCCCGCGCGTGCCGACAACCCGGCGGCAGGCGTGAAGGTGGGCGATGTGCTGGATTTCACCCCGACCCCGGCCGGTGCGGGCTGGATGGTGGCCGATGCCGGAGGTGCCGCGCTGGCGTTCCTGCCGACCCAGGATGCGGCGGCGACCAGCATGAGCGAACGCTTCTGACTGAACCGGCCCGGGCTGGCCCTGGGCCGGCCAAGCCCGGATAATCCGCTGTTCCCCGACTTTTCCGGCTCGCCATGTCCGCGCGTCCTGCCACTGCGTTTGCCCCGTTGACCCCCCGCTCGCTGCTGCTGGCGGTGCTGGCCATGGGCGCGGTGGTGCTGGGCTCGAACGTGCTGGTGCAGTACCCGATCAATGATTGGCTGACCTGGGGCGCCTTCAGCTACCCGGTCGCCTTCCTGGTCAGCAATCTGATCAATCGCCGCTTTGGTCCGGCGGCGGCCCGGCGGGTGGCGTGGGCGGGTTTCGCGCTGGCGGTGCTGCTGTCGATCTGGATCGCCACGCCGCGGATCGCGGTGGCCTCGTGCCTGGCCTTCATCGCCGCGCAGCTGCTGGACATCACCGTGTTCGACCGGCTGCGCCGCGGACACTGGTGGCGCGCACCGATGGTGGCGACGACCTGCAGCGCGACGCTGGATACGACGATTTTCTGGAGCATCGCGTTTGCCGGCTCCAGCCTGCCGTGGGTGAGCTGGGCGCTGGGCGATCTTGCGGTGAAGCTGACGATCGGCGTGTTCCTGCTGGCGCCGTTCCGCGCGTTGCTGTGGAAGATGGCGCCGCGCGCGGTGTGACATCTGCGCCGGCCGCCCGGTGTGGCGTTGTCGGTCGGAAGGCGCTGTCGGTCGGAGATCGCTGTCGGTAGTGCCGGCCGCTGGCCGGCTCTGCAGGGTTCATGGGAGCCGGCCAGCGGCCGGCACTACCGATTCCCGAGCGATACAAGGTAGATGCCCGAGCGATAATAGGTCGATGCCCGAGCGATGCAAGGTAGGTGCCCGACCGATGCGGTCCATGCCCGGGCAAACCGTGGTCAGGGCGCGACGTCGATCCGCGCCTGGAAGGGAAGTCCCGCTGCATCGCTCGCCGCGATGATCATCGCGCGTGCCGCTTCCAGTGCCGACGTCGGCGGTGCCAGGCGCGGGCGGCGGTCCAGCGTGCAGGCCAGGCCCACATCCAGCAGCGCCGCATGCGCCTCGTGCAGTCCATCCCGGGTGCCGCCGGGCAGCCACGCGGTATCGGCCAGCGCGTCGATCAGGCTCGGGGTATCGCGCGGCCCCACCACCTGCGGATGCATGCCGGCACTGTCCAGCACACCGGTCTGCAGCAGGAATTCCAGATCGACGATGCCGCCAGCGCCCTGCTTGAGGTCAAGCCGCGCGGCGTCGCTGCGGTCCAGCTCGGCGCGCATGCGGGCGCGCATCTTCAGCACATCGGCGTAGAGCACCGCGTTGTCGCGCGGGCGCGCCAGCGTGTCTGCGCGCACCCGTTCGAAATCGGCCAGCAGCGAGGCGTCGCCGGCAATCGCGCGGGCACGCACCAGTGCCTGATGCTCCCAGGTCCAGGCGCGTTCACGCTGGTATTCGGTGTAGCTGGCCAGCGAAGACACCAGGGCGCCTTTGCCACCGTCCGGGCGCAGGCGCACGTCGATGTCGTACAGGCGGCCGGCGGCGGTGACCGCGCCCAGCATCGCCATCACCTTCTGCGCCAGGCGTGCGTACCAGCGGCCGGGATCGAGCGGGCGCGGGCCATCGCTGCTGTCCTGCCCGGCCGGGTGATCGTGCAGGAAGACCAGATCCAGGTCCGAGCCGAAGCCCAGTTCCAGTCCGCCCAGGCTGCCGTAGCCGATGATCGCGAAACGTCCACCGGGTATGCCGCCGTGCTGGCGCTGCATGTCGGCCTGCACCAGCGCGAGCACGGTGACGACCACCGCCTGTGCGAGCTCGGCCAGTTGCCGGGTAGTGTCGACGGCACGCTGGCGGCCATCCAGCGTGGCCATCGCCATGCGGAAGCTCAGCGCCAGCCGGGTCTCGTTGAGCAGGCGCAGCGCGCCTTCAGGGTCATCGATGGTCAGCGCGACATCGCACTCGGCCTGCATGCCCGCGGCATCCGGCATCGGGCCGGAGACGCGCACGTCGAGCAGTTCGTCGAGCAGCAACGGGTAGGCGGCCAAGCGCTCGGCCAGCAGGGCGCTGCGCGCCAGCACGTCGACCAGCCGCGCCAGTGCGCTGGGTTGTTCGTCGAGCAGGGCAAGGTAGCTGGTGCGGCGCAGGATCGCCTGCAGCAGGCCGAGCACGCGCTTGAGCGCGGCATCCGGCTGCGGCGAGCGGGTGGCCGCATGCAGCAGCGCCGGCAGCACACGGTCCAGGCGTGCGCGCGCGGCATCGGACAGCGACTTCACCCCGGAGCTCTGCGCGAAATCGCGCAGGGATTGATCGGCGCTGCCGGCATCGAAGAAGCCGGCCTCGGCCAGTACCTCGGCGCTGCCGTTGTCGGGCAGGCCACGCCAGTAGCTGGCCAGTGCATCCGGCGCGGCCTGGCCACGGCGCGGTGCGAGCAGGGCGGCGAACTCGGTGCTGACCCGCTCGCGCTGCACATCAAGCGCGGCGACCAGCGCGTCCCAGTCCTCGTAACCTAGGCCGGCGGCGATGCGCAGGCGGTCGGTGGCATCGGTGGGCAGCGCGTGGGTCTGTGCGTCGCGCAGCATCTGCAGGCGGTTTTCCAGCCGGCGCAGGAAGCCGTAGGCATGCAGCAGGTCGGCGCCGTCCTGCTCGGCCATCTGGCCCGAGGCGACCAGCGCCGGCAGCGCGTGCAGCAGGCGGCGTTCGCGCAGCGGCGCTTCGCGGCCCCCACGGATCAGCTGCAGCGCCTGCGCGAGGAATTCGATTTCACGGATGCCGCCGGGGCCACGCTTGATGTCGTCGTGCATCTCGCGGCGCGAGACCTCGGCGGTGATCGCGGCCTTCATCTCACGCAGGCCATCGAGCGCGGTGAAATCCAGATAGCGGCGGTAGACGAACGGGCGCAGGGTCTGCAGCCAGGCTTCACCGGCGGCGATATCCCCGGCCACGGCGCGCGCCTTCAGCCAGGCGTAGCGCTCCCAGTCGCGACCTTCGCGCTGGAAGTACTGGTCCATCCCGGCGAACGACAGCGCGACACGGCCGGCATTGCCGAACGGGCGCAGGCGCAGATCCACGCGGTGGCTGAAGCCGTCCACGGTGGTGTCATCCAGCAGCCGCGCGAGCCGCTGCCCGAGGCGCGCGAAGTATTCCTCGGCCGCGAGCGGGCGCGCGCCATCGGATTCGCCGCCCTGCGGGTAGGCGTAGACCAGATCCACGTCCGAGCTGAAGTTGAGTTCGCCACCGCCCAGCTTGCCCAGCCCGAATACGACCAGTTGCTGCGCGCTGCCGTCGGCGGCCCGGACAACGCCATGACGGCCGGTGAATTCCTGCTCCAGCGCGGACAGCGCCAACTGCAGGCACTCTTCGGCCAGCCGGGTAGCCCCGGCGAGCGTGGCCGGGACGTCATCCAGCCCGGTCAGGTCGCGCCAGATCAACCGGGTGGAGGCGGCGGTGCGGTAGCGGCGCAGGCGCTGCTGCCATTCGCTGGGTTGCAGCGGGTCCAGCTCGGGCAGCGGCAACGGCTGGCAGCCCGCCTGCGTGAGGTGCGGCAACAGCGTGGGCTGACGGCACAGGGTGTCGATGGCGAAGTCGCTGGTGACGGCCAGCGCGCGCAGCGTGTCCAGCACGGGGTCCGGCGGCGGCCAGTGGCCGGCATCGGTCAGCGACAGGGCCAGCCGCGCGAGCGCACGGTCGACCAGGGGAACAAGGGCGTCGGGGACGCGCGCGGGCGCGGCGAGGTCGGAAATCGGCATGAGGGGATTATGCCCGGCGCGGGTCGCCCTGCAGGGCAGAAGCGTGTTCACCGGTGGAGCGGTCATGCCCGGGCGCGTGTCGACGCGCGAAACCCCATCGGCGCCCCGATGTTCCGGAGGCGAGACATAAAAAAGCCCGCTTGCAGCGAACTGCCAGCGGGCTCTGCTCCCTCCCCCACGTCGGGATGCAGGTCGATCTTCTAGGGTCGGCGGAGAACTTGCACGCTGCACTGCAAAACAATACTTGCGGGTACAGAAGTAGGCCGGAAAGCTGAACAGGGAGGCGCCGATGTGAAAACGCCATCCCACCAAGGTAGAACCCCTGCCCCTGCGTGGATCGCCGATAATGGGGATCCCCCCAAAAACGTTGTCGTCATGTCTGTCGATCGCATTGCAAACGCGCGTCTGCGTGACCGCGTTGTCTCCGCCGAAGCTGCCGCCGCCCTGATCCAGCCGGGTGAAACCGTCGCCATGAGCGGCTTTACCGGTTCAGGCTATCCCAAGGCGGTGCCGGTCGCGCTGGCGCAGCGCATCGAGGCGGTGCACGCCCAGGGCCTGCCGTTCCAGATCAGCCTGATGACCGGCGCCT
Source organism: Stenotrophomonas sp. TWI1149 (assembly GCF_039673155.1). Classification (NCBI taxonomy): domain Bacteria; kingdom Pseudomonadati; phylum Pseudomonadota; class Gammaproteobacteria; order Lysobacterales; family Lysobacteraceae; genus Stenotrophomonas; species Stenotrophomonas sp. TWI1149. The sequence continues at coordinate 55,428 of NZ_JBDJLB010000009.1, read as the reverse complement.
CGACCGCGCCGGAGCTGGACGGCGCGCTGGCCAAGGCCGATGGCATCGCGATGCGCATGCCCTTCCAGAGCGACCCGGATGCGCGCAACCGCATCAACGAGGGCAAGCTGGATTACATCGACATCCACCTCAGCCATGTCGCCCAGCACGTGTGGTTCGGCTTCTATGGCGACATCGACACGGCGGTGATCGAGGTCTCGGCGATCCGCGAGGACGGCTCATTGGTGCCCTCCACCTCGGTCGGCAACAACAAGACCTGGCTGGACCTGGCCAAGAAGGTGATCGTCGAGGTCAACGAGTGGCAGCCGGCCGGCGTGGATGGGATGCACGACATCTACTACGGCACCGCGCTGCCGCCGCACCGCAAGCCGATCCCGCTGGTGCACGCCAACGACCGCATCGGCGAGACCGCACTGCGCTGTGACCCGGACAAGATCGTGGCGGTGGTGCGCACCAACGGCCCGGACCGCAACAGCCCGTTCAGCCCGATCGATACGACCAGCGAGCAGATCGCGCAGTACCTGATCGAGTTCCTCAAGCACGAAGTGGCCAAGGGCCGCCTGCCGGCCAACCTGCTGCCGCTGCAGAGCGGCGTGGGCAACATCCCGAACGCGGTGCTGGCCGGGCTGGCCAAGAGCGGCTTCCGCGATCTGAGTGCGTTCACCGAGGTGATCCAGGACGGCATGCTCGACCTGCTGCGCGACGGCGTGCTGAGCTATGCCTCGTGCACCGGCTTCGCGCTGAGCCCGCAGGCGAACGAGACCTTCAAGGAGCACATCGATTTCTACCGCGAGCGCATCATCATGCGCACGCAGGAGATCTCGAACCATCCGGAACTGGTGCGCCGCCTGGGCTGCATCGGCATGAACGGCATGATCGAGGCCGACCTGTACGGCAACGTCAACTCGACCCACGTGATGGGCAGCCGGATCATGAACGGCATCGGCGGCTCGGGCGACTTCGCGCGCAACGGCTTCCTGTCTGCGTTCCTGAGCCCGTCGACGGCCAAGAACGGCAGCATCTCGGCGATCGTGCCGATGGTCAGCCACGTGGATCACACCGAGCACGATGTCTCGGTGATCGTCACCGAACAGGGCCTGGCCGATCTGCGCGGCCTGACCCCGCGCAAGCGCGCGCGGGTGGTGATCGACAATTGCGCGCATCCGGATTTCCGCGACCAGCTGAACGATTACTTCGACCGTGCGAGCCGTGAGAGTTATGGCAAGCACACCCCGCACCTGCTGCCGGAAGCGCTGTCGTGGCACCAGCGGTGGCTGGATACCGGGACGATGAAGGCCTGATGCTGCACGGTACCGACCAACGGTCGGTACCTACCGGGGCGTTCTGTTTCCGTGTTGCGATGCACGGACCGGGGCGTTCTGTTTCCTGGTAGTGCCGGCCGCTGGCCGGCTCCACGCATTACCGTCCGCAAGCCCGGATGCGCGTTGGGTACATGAAGAGCCGGCCAGCGGCCGGCACTACCCGGGGAGCGGCCCCCGCGTGGTTCAGGATCCCGTCCGCAGGGCGATCCCCGCGCGGTCAGCGATCCCTCGCCGTCAGCGGTTCCGCAGGGACGTCAGTGATTCGGCCTGCAGCCGCTCGTAGATCGCGAACTCGTCCTCCACCTGCATGCCCAGCGCCTGCTCCAAGGCATCGCGGTTGGCATGCGCGGCGTAGGCACGTTGTTCGTCGCCGCCCAGATTGGACTGGAAGATGCCCGCGGCGCTGACCGGCAGGAAGTCCTCGTAGACGATCGGATCGGCACTGGCCAGGCCAGCGGCGATCAGCGCTTCGGCCGGCAGATCACCCACCGCGCCCGGGTTGGCACGACCGGCCTCGGTCAGGGCATACCGGTAGTACCCCAGGCCTTCGCGACGCAGGGTGTCGTGGTCATCCGGAAACGCGGTGAACGCCGCGGCCAGGCGGGTCGGGTAATCCTGGCCGGTGCTGCCGGCACCCCCACTGTCGCGCGCCTGCGCCAGCAGCTGGTCATACAGCGCGCGGCCCTTGGGCGTCAGGGCGAGGCCACGCTGTTCAATCTCACCGAAGCGCGCGGTATGCGTGCCGGCATCGCCGGCGTCGCCCGAGGGGAAGTGCACGGTCTCTTCCAGTGCCTTGAAGCTGGTCTGGCGCAGGAGGATCGGGCAACGGCGCGGTGGCGGACCTTCGATCACCGCTTTGGCGTCGATGCCACGCGCGAGCATGCCGGCCTGCGCGGCGTCGATGTCCAGCGTGCGCGGGGTCAGGTGGTTGATGTGCGGGCCGCGGAAGCTGACCACGTCGGCGATCAGCCGGTGCGCGTCATGCAGCGCGTGATAGGTGTCCAGCGATACCGTGGCGTCGCCATGCCAACGGAAGGTCTCCAGTGCCTCGATGACGAAGCGGCGCGCATCGGCTTGGTCGAGGCCGCCCTCGCGTTCGGCCTGCGCGATCAGGGCCAGCGCGGTATCGGTGAAGATCCGGCGCTGGGCAAGAATGGCAGCGGACTGCTCGCGCAGCGCGACGTTCTCGATCAGCTCCAGCCGTAGCAGGGAAGTGAACACCCGGAACGGATTGCGTGCCAGCGCCTGCGCGGTGCGCGGCCGGAACGCGGTGGAGTGCACCGGCACGCCGGCCACGGAGAGGTCGTAGTAGCCGATCGGGTACATGCCCATCAGCGCGAACAGGCGGCCCAGCGTGGCCAGTTCTTCCGCCGTGCCGACCCGGATTGCGCCGTGGCGTTCCTGGTCGAGGCGGGCACGTTCGTCAGTGCGGTCCAGCTGCTCGGCCAGCGTCGGATTGGTAGTCAGCACGGCATCGTTGATCTCGGCCACCAGGTCGACCAGGGTGCCGTACAGCGGCACCTCGGTGCGGTACATGGTGGACATCGCCTGGGCGAACAGGCTGCGGATATCGTCGGGTGAAACGAAACGTTCGGTGCTCATGACGTACTCGGCAACGGATCACGGGGAGGGACAGCAGTCCGCAATTGTCGCCGAGGCGGTCGCGCGCGGCGATCTGCACAGCAGCAAAGCGGGCGGCAGGGTAGAGCCACCCCATGGGTGGCTGCACGGAATGCGATGGGCGCGAAGAGCATCCACGCATGGCGTGGATACGCGGTATCTCAGCGGGTCGCTGCATCCGCCGGAGTGGCCGCCGTGCGCCGCCGCTGCTCGCGGTTCCCTAGCTGGCGCTGCAGCGTGGCGTCGAGCTTCACCGGGCGGTCCCAGTGGTCGTGGCTGGCGACGATGGCGTGGCGCAGCGCGCGCCAGTGCAGGTTGGTCGGCGTGACCGGGAGCTCGGCGACCACCGCTTCCCAGCGTTTGGCCTCGCCCTCCTCCGGCACCGCGCGCGACCACGCCTGCACGCTCTCGCGGCAGGACTGTTCGATCACGTGCGCCCAGAAACAGGCGAAGTAGATGTCGCCGGCCTGCCAGCCGTGGGTGTGCATCAGCGCGGCGACGTAACCGCGCGAGACGCCGGCGTAGCGCGAGACTTCATCCAGGAAGCTGTCCGGGTAGCGCTCGGCGTAATGATTGATGTCCTGCAACTGGGTATCCACCCAGGCATCGCCGGTGTCCACCACGTAGGCGGCGGACTTCTCCGGGGTCTGCTCGGCCGCGGCCGCCCAGGGCAGCATCAGCAGCAGCGCGAGCAGGCCGGCGCGCATCATCCGGCCTGCGCGGCCTTGGCCTCGATGGTCCGCAGCGCCTGCGGCCAGTCGAAGGCGGTCGGCGCGTCGACCATGCGCGGCTCGTCGTCGGCCACGCCATGCTGGGTCTCGTGCGCCCAGGTCACCGCGTACGGGGTGTGGATGCCCCAGCCGCCAAGGGTGATCACCGGCTCGATGTCCGAGCGCAGCGAATTGCCGACCATCACGAAGCGCTTGATCGGCAGATCGAACTCCTCCAGCACGCGCGCGTAGGTTTCCGGGTCTTTCTCGGAGACGATCTCGATGCGCGGGAACAGGTCGCGCAGGTTGGCCACCTTGATCTTGGCTTCCTGGTGGAACAGGTCGCCCTTGGTGATCAGCACGACCGGGTAATCGCGGGCGATCTCGGTGACCGACTCACGCACGCCATCAATCAATTCGACCGGGTGGCGCAGGGTGTCGTGGCCGATGTCCAGCATCTGCTGCAGGTCGCGGGCGCTGATGGTCTGGTTGGTGATCTCGATGGCCGCTTCGACCATCGACAGGGTCATGCCCTTCACGCCGTAGCCGAACACACCGAGATTGCGCTGCTGCACTTCCAGCAGGTGGCGCGCGGTCTGCGTGTCATGCACGTCGATGTAGCGCGACAGGATGTCGAGGTAATCCTGTTCGGCCTTGCGGTAGAAATCCTCGCTCTTCCACAGCGTGTCATCACCGTCAAAACCGACCAGGCCGATAGCGCCTTGCGGCGTGGGCAGGGAAGTCATCATCGGCCAAGGATACCAACAGCGGCCGAGTCGCCCCAAACGGCGACGCAAAAAGAAAGGGCGGCCGAAGCCGCCCTCTCCCCCTCACTGCGCTACCGGTGTCCCCGGTCCTTACTTGCTCTGCTGGGCGCCGTTATCGGCGGCCTTGCCCTGCTGGGCGGCCACGTACGCCTTGTATTCGTCCGGCGACAGCTCGCCGTCCTTGTTGGTGTCGGCCTGGTCGAACACCTGGGCGAGGCCCGCGTTCACCTGTGCCTCGGATTTGCTGATGGTGCCGTTGCCGTCGGTATCGACGCTGGCCCAGGTCTGGCCACCGCCGCCGCTGGCCTGCGCGGAGGCCTGCGCTGCGGCGTTGGCCGCGGTATCGGCTGCATCTCCGGCCTGCGCCGCCGCCTGCTGCGCCTGGGCGGCCTGGTTCTGGGCCTGCGCGGCACTCTGCTGGGCCGACTGGGCCATCGCCGGAATGGCCAGCACACTGCCTGCGGCGACGATCAGGGCGATCAGGGGCTTGCGGATGCGATGAGTCATTGGGGTGGTCTCCTTGGTGGTTGTTGCGCGGCCTGTTGTTTCCGCACGGCCCCACACTGCCACCCCGTTTGTGAATCGATATTGCTCCTCGATCGCGCTGCGCACGCGGCCTTAACCACTCGCAGGAAGGCGTGCAGTACCCCGCTGGTTAGCTGCAGGTGAGCGGTTGGTAACGCACCCATTCATTGAAGCCGGATTTAACCGGAAGCGAACGCAATCTCACGCCGCGTTGCTGTTTTTTTCGCCTGAGCGGGAACTGAACAAAAGCCAGCCCAGCGCAACACCACCGATCGCGCCGGCCACTTCCAGCACCACGCGTGAGCCGAGTTCGTTCGGATCGTGGATGCTGGCCAGGAACAGCCGTGCATACAGCGGCGACTCCAGCCGCATCATCCCCATGTAGAAGAGGTTCCAGGCATCGATGCCGGCCGAGGCCACCACCGCGATCACGCAGGCCCAGCCGATCGCATGGCCATCGGTCCAGCCTGCCCAGCGGCACAGCCGGTGCCACAGCGCATACACCAGCAGCCCGACCAACAGCGCGATCAGCCCTGCCTCCAGCGTTCCCAGCAATCCAAAGTGCAGCGGCAGGTTCATCGTGGTCCGATCCGGCGGTCAGCGCACAGTGTAGCGGCGCGCCTCAGCGGACCGGCACGTCGTAGGCGGTGGTCGGTGCCGGCTCGGGCTGCAGGGTGAAATGCCACCACTCCATCGGGTAGTTGGCGAAGCCACGCCGGGCCATCGCCTGGCGCAGCTGCTGGCGGTGGCGGCGCTGCGCCGCGCTGATCTCCGGCGCATCGGTATGCGCGCGCGGGCCGAAGAAGTCGAACTCAGTGCCCATGTCCACGGCAGCGCAGGCACCCTGGCGGCAATCGAGCAGGGTCAGGTCGACCGTGGCGGCCCGGCTGTGGCCGGAGGTCTCGGCGATGTACCCACCGAGCAGGGCTGGCTTGTCGAGGTCCGGGTACTGTTGCGCCTTGCGCGACTGCTCGTGCGGATCGTGTGCCCAGGCGACGAAGGCCTTCACCGCGTGGGCCGGGCGATAGCAGTCAAAGAGGCGCAGCGCGAACCCTTCGGCACGCAGGTCTGCTTCCACCTGCGCCAGCGCGGTGGCGGCCGGGGCGAGCAGATAGCACTTGGGCGCGTCATAGCCGGGCACGCGTTGCCCAGTGAAGTTGTCCGCGCCGGCGTAGCGGATGTCCTGTTTGATCGCCGGTGCCAGCGTGCGGATGTCGACCAGTCCGGCCTCGGCCACATCGCGCGCGGGCGAGAGCGTGACCGCTGGCGCTGCCGCGTGGGCGCTCCCGACCAGCAGCGCCAACAACAGCGTGCTACGGGCAATCACCGATGCGGGTGAAGTGCAGGTCCTGGTAGTCATAACTGAAGTCGATCTCCGGATCGATCGCGGCCAAGGTCAGGGCGGGCGTGGCGCCGGGCTGCAGCTGCAACCACGGCTCGGCATCGGCCCCGAGCGTATCCCACTGCACCAGCCAGCGCGTGCCGAGCTGCATGACCTGGCCGCGCAGCATCGGCGACTTGACCACGCTGAAGCGCAGCGCGCCCTGCTCCGGACAGAGCAGGGCCTCGCCCAGCCACGGGTCGCGGTAACGGCCCTGCGCCGACACCGTGGTGCGGAGCGAAGCCGGCCGGCGCGCGCGGGTATCCCGTCGTACCTTGCCGTCATTACGGCGGTTCGCACGCTCCTGTTCCAGCAGGGTCAGATAGTGGTCCACGTCGGCCGTGTCCTGCGCTGCGGTGTAGTGCTTCAACGCTACCTGCATCAGTGCGGTGCGTGCGTCCTCGGCATCGCTGTTGATCAGGATCACCACGCCGGCCTTCCGGTCCGGCAGCAGCGCGAGCGAGGAATACATGCCGGACAGCGTGCCGGTGTGCGCCACCTTCCACTGCCCGTCCATGTCCGACAAGCGCCACCCGTAACCGTAGGCCGAGACATGCGCGTTGTCCCAGCGCCGCTGCCGCTCGCCCAGCGGCATCGGCATGTGCGCGGTCCACAGGGCGCGGCGCTGCGCCGTGCCCAGCCAGCCGGGAGCGAGTGCGGGATCGAGCAGCACCTGCATCCAGCGGGTCATGTCGCGCAGGCTGCAACGGATGCCGCCGGCCGCCATCGAGGTCAGATCGGCGCTGCTCTCACCGTCGGCGCCCTGCACCACGTTGCGTCCGTCCTTCCGCGCGTGCGGCTGGGCGACGTTGCCGACCGCCGCGACCGACCACGCGCCGACCTGACAGCGATCCATCCCCAGCGGCGCGAACACTTCCTCGCGCAGCAGTTGATCGTAAGGCTTGCCACCGGCGGCAGCGGCGACCTCGCCCGCGACCACATACATCAGGTTGTCGTAGGCGTAGCCGCTGCGGAAGCTGGTGACCGGCCTGAGATGGGCCAGGCCGGCGATGATGTCCTGCCGGGTGAAACTGTTGGGCTCGGGCCACAGCATCAGGTCGCCCGCCCCCAGGCCCAGGCCGCTGTTGTGGATCAGCAGGTCACGCACCTGCATCTGCTGCGTCACCCACGGGTCATGCATGCGGAACTGCGGCAGGTACTTGATGACCGGGTCCTCCCAGCGCAGTGCACCGCGCTCGACCAGGCGCGCGAGCAGCGCGGCGGTCATCGCCTTGCTGTTGGAGGCGATCTTGAACAGGGTGTCCGGGTCGATGGGGTCGCCGCTGCCGGCGATCCGTTCGCCGGCAGTATGTTCGTACACGACGCGCCCGTCCTCCACCACGGCCATGGCCAGGCCCGGCAGCGCGGCACGCGTGCGGGTCTGGTCGAACATCCGGTCGAACGACGGTGGCGTCGCCGCAGCGGTGCTGGCCGCCATCCCGAGCCCTGCCAGCACCGCCGTCCACGCCCACTGTTTCCTGGCGCTCATGCCATCAATAGTTCCAGGTCACCGTGAGCTGCGCATAGCGGGGCGACTGGAAGCCGGTGCCATACCCATAGAGCGGGTTCGGCGTGCCGATGCTGTCCTGCGGCTCATAGTCCTGGTCCACCGAGACGATGCGCTGCTGGTTGAGCACGTTGTAGACCGCCAGCTTCACGTTGATGTCCAGCGGCACCGGAATCCTGTACGCCACGCTCATGTCCAGATCGTACGTCCACGGGGTACGGCCATCGCCGCCGCGCGGAGAATGCACGAAGACCCGCTCGGACGGCACCGAGGCCTGGCAATTGGAGACGCAGACGTAGTAGCTGTGGAAGTCGGTGTCATCGAACGGATTGCCCGCGCCGAAGCGGGTGATCGGGCTGCCCGACTGGATGCCCAGCGTCGCCGCCACGGTCAGGTTCTCGGTCACCGCGTAGCTGCCACGGAACTTGAACTGGTGCCGGCGATCATTGGCCAGGTAGCCGTAGCCGCGGTAATTCACCCACGGATTGTCGAAGTTCTCGGTACGCCCCGAATCGGCAAAGTCGGTATCGGAGTTGACCGGTCCCTCGGCGTTGCCACGGCCGTAGGCGAGCGTATAGGACGCGTTGAAGCCCCACACGCCGTCCCATGCGCGGTCGACCTGCAGTTCCAGGGCCTTGTAATCACGCTTGGGCTTGACCCAGCCACGCTGGCCGACGTAGTTGCCGTCGTCGTCGTACAGGGCCCAGCCTTCGCGCGAGGTGTCGATGTCGATCCAGGCGTCGTTGCTGCCATCGCAGTCGCTGTCGCCCCAGACGGTGTTGGTGCGGCCGGGATTGCCCATGATCCACACCCCATCGATCGCCCCGCACTGGCCGGTGGCGGTGATGTTCATGTCATCGATGGCGTTGTTGAGGCGACGGTAGGTGACGCTGGCACCGACCGACCACGATGCGCTGAGCATGTGCTGGAAGCCGAGGATGGCTTCATCCTGGTAGACCGGATCCATGTCCCGGTTCACCTCGGCACGCAGGTCCGGCACGCTGCCGTCGCCCTGCGAGTTGTCCACCGGCCCGATCTGGCCGCCCAGGTTCGGCACGTTGTTGCTCGCGCCGCTGTAGCCCAGGAACTCGTACCAGGTGCGCTCATCCAGGAAGCCACCGGCCTGCTTGATGTTGATCACGTTGGCCACGGGCAGGAAGTAGCGGCCCAGGTTGCCGAATACCTTGGTGGTGCCGTCACCGCGCACGTCCCAGGCAAAGCCCAGGCGCGGGGCGATCATGTCGTCGATCTTGATGTAGCTGTCGCCGTCGCCGCCCTTGTTGTCGAACCCTTCCACGCGGGCGCCGATGTTGAGCAGGAAGTTCGGCGAGACCTGCCAGTTGTCTTCGATGTAGTACGCCGAGTTGATGGTCTCGAACGAACCGGCCACTTCGTAACGGCGGGTGCGCGCGACCAGTCCACTGGCCGGGACCACGCCGCCGTTGAGCGAGCTGCCCGGGGTGCGGTAATAGATGTCATAGCGCAGTCCGCCCGGGCCGGGGTAGGCCCGCTGGTAGTCGGAGGTGTTCTCTTCGCGGTCCATGCCGAAGCGCAGCAGATGGTTGCCGAGCGACCATTCGAAGTCGGCACGCGCCGCCTTGCGGGTATCCAGGGCCGATTCCAGCTGCGAACTGCTGGTGCAGCTGCGATCGCCCTGCAGATCGGTGGGCACGCCCTGGCTGGCGGTGCGGTTGTCGAACACCCGGTTGCAGTTCTCGTCCATGAGGCTGCTCTGGGTGCGGTTGCGCTTGTTCTCGCCGTACATCAGCTTCATGGTCAGGTCGTTGTTGACCTGCCAGCTGTAGGTGCCGGACCAGTTCTTGCCGCCCACGGTGTTGTAGACCTGGTTGGTGCGGTCGCCCACTGCCAGGCCGGTGTCGTAGTCGTACCTGTAGACGTCGGTGACGGTATCGCTTTTGTCCGAGAAGCCGAACAGCGAGAGCATCTGGTTGTCGGTGATCTGCCAGTCCAGCTTGCCGCCCCAGAACGGATCGTCGGCGGTGCCGCGGTTGAGCACGGTGCCGGCATCGTTGGTCGAGTTGGGCTTGTAATCGCGTGCCTCGTACATGCCGAAGAAGAACAGCTTGTCCTGCACCAGTGCGCCGGAGGCGAACACGTTCAGCGCGCTGCGCGAGTAATCATCGCGGCTGGCGGTGATGTAACGGCTGCCATCACGGTCGTAGCGGTCACGCGCCTGCGACTGCCAGGCGCGCGGTTCCAGCACCAGCTCGGCGCCGGCCTTGAAATCGTTGCTGCCCGAGCGGGTCACTGCGTTGATCACGCCACCGGTGCTGCGCCCGAACTCCACCGAATAACCGCCGGTCTTGACCTGGAATTCCTGGTAGAAGGCGAACGGGACCGAAGAGAAACCGACCCGGTTGTAGAAATCGGTGACGTTCAGGCCATTGATGTAGACGGTGTTCTCGGCAACCGACGAGCCACCGAAGGAAATGCCCTGCCCGCCCAGCGAGCCTTTGCCCTTGACGGCGCCGGGAGCCAACAGGGCCACGGCGGTGATGTCGCGGTCCACCGGCAGGCGCGAAAGCTCCTCGCGGGTGATGTTGGTGGCGGATTCGGTCGACTTCACGTCCACCATCGACACCACCTGCGGCGCGCGTACCTGCACCGTGCCCAGCGTGTTGACGCCGCTGACCGGCACATTCACTGTGGTCGCACTGCCGAGGCCGACATTGATCTGGCCCACCTGCGCGGGCGCCCCTCCGGCCACGGTCACTTCCAGGTCATAGGTGCCGACCGGCAGCAGCGGGATGCGGTAGCTGCCGTTGGCCTCGGCCCTCACCGAGCGGACGAACCCCGTGGCGGGATTGCGTACGGTCACCGTGGCGTTCTCCAGGCGCTGCCCGGAATCGGTGATCAGCTTGCCGACCACGGCACCGTCCTGCGCCATCGCCGCCGGCGCCAGGCTGCCGAGGCAGGCCCCCAGGGCAACGCACAGCGCCGCCCGCTTCAATCGATTTACGTTCATTCCCTGCTCTCTCCTGCAGATGTGGAATCGTGGATACCGCCGTGTACCGTTTACCGCTTGGCCCCCAGTGGCACTACGTGCGACTGGAAGTCGTAGTTCCATTGATCGAAGTACAGGTTGCCGCCGGACCACTCGGCCTCACCCCGCTGCGAATCCACTGTGTCCGAGCGGAAATGCTGCTTGGCCGGCACCAGTGGCTGGCCGTAGTCGTCGTTGAAGGCGATGCGGTAGGCATCCAGCCCGCCCAGATAGAAATCGCGCAGCGTCTGCTGCGGACTGTCCAGCCGCCCGGTGGTGACATCCATCGGCACCCAGCCATAGGGGGCCAGATACACCGCGCCCCAGTCGTGCAGGTTGTTGTAGCCGGCCGCATCATCGGAATAGACCATGCCCGACTGCCAGCGCGCGGGAATGCCGTTCAGGCGCAGCAGGGCGATCAACAGCAGCGTCTGCTGGCCGCAGTCGGCGTGGCCGGCGTGCAGGGCGTAGTCGCTGATGTTGGAGATCGTCGCGTACTCGCGCGCACCGGCCCACGGAATGGCGTCCACCGCGTCGAACAGCTTCTGCACGATCCGGTACGGATCGGTCTCCGTCCCGACCACCTTCGTCGAGAACGCGCGCAGCGCCGGGGTGAACACGATGTGCGGCGCCTGCTCGGCGAGGTACGGTTTCAGCGCAGGATCTTCCGGCGTGGGCTGGACCTTGGCCGGATCGATCTCGATATGCCGCGCGTACACAGTCACTGCGTAGCGGATCTGGAACTCGGTGGGCGTGCCGGCCACTGCCTTGCGCTCCAGGTAGGCGGTGCGCTGCAGCGTGGCTTCGGGGGCCACCTGCGCGCCGGCCGGCGTACTCGCCATCCAGGTGATGTCTTCCTGCTGGCCGGCAATGGCGCGCGGGTACGGAATCCACGCGCGGATGGTTTCGCCGGCGGGCACGGCGTCGGGCTTGACCACCAGCGACTGGGTCACCTCGACGCGGCGCGGCACCAGGCTGGTCGCGCCAGTAGCGCGGGCGGCCGCGACGATCTCCTGGTGGTGCGGGTGCAGATGCTCGTAAGGGCCATCCTTCGGCACCGCAGCATCGGGTGCGCGCCGGGCGCGTGCCTCGGCGCTGACCCGGAACAGGTTGGACGGCGCGCGTTTGAAGTAGCGGCGCTGGCCATCGATATCGAGGTGTTCGATCAGGCCGGCGGCGTCCCAGCGCGCGAATTCGTCCTCGCGAAGGTCGGGAATCTGCTTCCGCAGCTGTGCCTTGGCACCCTCCGCATCCAGGCTAAAGTCCAGGCGCATGCGGCGCATCCGCTCGCGCTGGTACGCGTAGTCCCGGCGTGCGGCCTCGCTGAGCGTGCTGTCGTGCAGCGCTTCGCCGATCTGGGCGTCGGCCGTGGCGAACGCGCCCCGGTCGATCTGCGCGATCACCTGCGGCAGCGGCGCCACCGCCGCCACCGCGTACAGTGAGGGCAGCACCAGCAACAGACAGCCCGCCGCACGGCAGCGCGCGGTGTGGAGCGAGAACGGTTTGCGCATCACAGGATCCACGGCGACACTTCCCAAGGTGCGGGTGGGGTAATCGCTGTGTAACACGGGCCTGATAGCCGGTCAATAATTTATTCTTGCTTTCGCCGAAAAAAGGAATAAATATTCCTGACGCTTCCGAGGAGGGTGACCGCGTGACGATCCAGGCTTCCCCCCACCGCTCCGTGCGGTCCCACTGGCTGTCGCGCGCCGTGCTGGCTGCACTGCTGGCCACCAGCGTCGCGCCAGCGTGGGCCGAGGCACCTCGTGCCGCGCCCAGCGCTGATTTCGGCGGGGTCATCGCCCTGCGCGAGGCCTATCTCAGCCCCGGCTTCTGGGCCGATCGCCTGCCCGATCCGGACCGCGTGATCCTCGATCGCGCCGGTATCGCGGCGCAGAACGCCCGGATGCGGGCCGAGGATGCCTCGATCCATGACCTGCGCGCGTTGCCGGCGCAGCTGCCCCGCGCTCAGGTGCTGGGCAGCATCCAGTCGCTGTCCAGGTGGCCGGAGCGCACGCTGTACGGCCAGGATGGCAAGACCATCAGCGACCGGCAGCGCAGTGAGACGCTGGCCAACCTCGCCGTTGAGTCCATACCGGCGCAGCGCCCGCTGCAGTACGGCCTGGTGACCCATCGCGCCGCGCTGCGCGCGTTCCCAACCGCGCTGCGGGTGTTCAGCAGCCAGGGCGACACCGACATCGACCGCTTCCAGGAGTCGGCGCTGTTCCCCGGCGACGCCGTGGCGGTGCTGCATGAAAGCGCTGACGGACGCTGGCTGTTCATCACCAGCGAGCGCTACTCGGCGTGGATGGAGAAGCGCTTCGTCGGCATCGGCGATGCCGACACCGTGCTCGGCTACGGTCAGCACGGGCCATACCGGGTGGTCACCGGGGCCACGGCGTTCACCGCGCATACCCCGGAAGAACCGCGCGTATCGCGGCTGCAGCTGGACATGGGCGTGCGCCTGCCGGTGCTCGCCGACTGGCCGCTGGACAAGACGGTCAACGGCCAGCAGGCCCATGCCGCGCATGTGGTGCAGCTGCCGGTGCGCGAAGCCGATGGTCGCCTGGCACTGATCCCGGCGCTGCTGCCGCGTTCGCAGGACACCGCCGACGACTACCTGCCGCTGACTCCGCGCACGCTGCTGACCCAGGCCTTCAAGTTCCTCGGTGAGCGCTACGGCTGGGGCCACGATTACGACACCCGCGACTGCAGCGGCTTCATCTCGGAAATCTACCGCAGCGTCGGCGTGCTGATGCCGCGCAACACGAGCGCGCAGGCGATCAGCCCGGCGCTGGACCGCATCGCCTTCACCGCCAAGGACGGCAAGGCCACGCGCGACGCCGCGGTGAAGCAGCTGCAGGTGGGCGACCTGATCTATATCCCCGGCCACGTGATGATGGCGATCGGCCATATCGACGGCCGCACCTGGCTGATCCACGACACCGCCGGCGGCGGCTGGCTCGGCGCGGACGGCACTCGCGTGCAGGCACATCTCAACGGCGTGTCGGTCACCCCGCTGGAGCCGATGATGGCCAGCGATACCGTGAGCTACATCGACCGCATCACCAACATCCAGCGCCTTCGGCCACAGACCCCCTGAATGAAGATCACCGACATCGAACTCGGCATGCTGCGCGTGCCGTTGAAGACCCCGTTCAAGACCGCGCTGCGCACCGTGGACACCGTCGAAGACGTGGTGGTGCTGATCCGCACCGACAGCGGCCACACCGGCTACGGTGAAGCGCCGGCCACGGCGGTGATCACCGGCGACACCCACGGCTCGATCATCGAGGCCATCGACGGCTTCATCAAGCCGCGCCTGATCGGCGAGGACGTGGCCAACCTCAACCGGCTCTGCGGCCTGATCCAGACCTCGATGGAGCGCAACACCAGCGCCAAGGCGGCGGTGGAGATCGCGGTCTACGATCTGTGGGCGCAGCTGCACAACGCGCCGCTGTACCGCATGCTCGGCGGTGGCGACCCGGTGATCACCACCGACATCACCATCAGCGTGGACTACATCGACAAGATGGTGGCCGACTCGCTCTCGGCGATCGAACGCGGCTTCGAGTCGCTGAAGATCAAGGTCGGCAAGGACATCGGCCTGGACATCGAGCGGGTCAAGGCGATCCATGCGGCGGTGCAGGGTCGCGCCCTGCTGCGGCTGGATGCCAACCAGGGCTGGACCGCCAAGCAGGCCGTGCATGCGATGCAGGCGCTGGAAGAAGCCGGCGTCGTGCTGGAGCTGCTGGAGCAGCCGGTCAAGGCCGCCGACATCAGCGGCCTGAAGTACGTCACCGACCGGGTCAACACGCCGGTGATGGCCGACGAAAGCGTCTTCAATCCCGGCCAGGTGTTCGACCTGATCCAGCAGCGCGCCGCCGACATCATCAACATCAAACTGATGAAGACCGGCGGCTTGTCCAATGCGATCCGCATCGCCGACATCGCCGCGATCTACGGCGTGCCGTGCATGATCGGCTGCATGATCGAATCGAGCATCTCCGTGGCCGCCGCCGTGCACCTGGCGGTCGCCAAGAGCGACATCATCACCAAGGTGGATCTGGATGGGCCGTCGCTGGGTCAGTTCAACCCGGTCACCGGCGGGGTCAACTTCAACGAATCGGAGATCACCATCAGCGATGCGCCCGGGTTGGGCATCACCGAAGTACGTGGGCTGGAAATGATCACGCCGCGGCGGTGGTGAGCGTTGTATCCGCCTCGCCGGTCGCCTACGGTAGCGCCACGCCATGCGTGGCTGCCGTTCGCGCAATCCCACCTGCCGCAGCCCCCCATGGGGTGGCTCTACCGGACCTGACCCCCTCCCCATGCCGCCCCTGGTGAAAATCCGCTCCGAGCGTGACCACATGTCGGCGATCGAACGTCGCATCGCCGACTTCATCCTCGACAACGCCCACCTGCTGCGCGATTACTCGTCCCAGCAGCTGGCGAGCGCGCTGGGCATCAGCCAGTCCAGCGTGGTCAAGTTCAGCCAGAAGCTCGGCTTCAAGGGCTACCCCGACCTCAAGTACTCCATCGGCGAGGCGGTCGCCCGTGCCGGCAACGATCCGCACAGCCGGCCGCCCGCGCCCGAGGCCGCCGACGACTACGCCCAGATCGCCGAGCGCCTGCGCGTGAGCAAGGCCGCCGCTGAAGAGGAAACCTGGCTGGCCAATCCGCAGGCCGACATCGAAGCCATCGTGCAGCTGATCGATGGGGCGCCCAAGGTGTTCGTCTATGGCCTGGGCGATGACGGCCTGTACGCACGCGAGTTCGCCATGCGCCTGTCGCTGCTGGGCATGCTCACCGTGCACCACGCCGACCCGATCCTGATGATGGCCAACCTCTCGGCAGCACGCACGGGCGATGCGATGCTGGTGTTCTCCGAGTTCGGCAAGCTGCCGCAGCTGTTCCAGCTCTCCCGCCAGTTCCAGGACATGGGCGGCAAGGTAGTCTCGATCACCCGCCACAGCGCCAATCCGCTGCGCGCGCATGCCGATGCCAGCCTGGTGCTGTGCGCCCATGACCCGGCGCCGCACGTGGCGCAACTGCTGTACCGTTCTTCCCTGCAGTCCCTGCTGGACTTCGTCTTCGTCCTGCTGTGCCACGCCAACCCGGACCGCCACCGCCAGCTCGGGGTGAACCTGGAACGGATCGAACACCTGATCGACAGCTGATCCCGGAGTCCACCACGATGATGCCGCTGCTCCGTTCCGTCACCACCGCCGTGTTGCTGGTCATCACCGCGCCCGTCTTCGCCGTCGCGCTGGAGGGCAGCACGCAGCTGGTCGTGGTCACCACTGAACGCTGGGATGCCACCGAGGGCAGGCTGCAGGCGTTCGAACGCACCGCGCAGGGCTGGCAGCCGCACGGCGCCGCCTTCGACGTGGCCGTGGGCCGCAGCGGCAGCGCCTGGGGCGAGGGGCTGCACCCGGCGCAGTCCGGGACCCCACAGAAGCGCGAAGGCGATGGCCGCAGCCCGGCCGGTATCTTCGCGATCGGACCGGCCTTCGGCTATGCGCCCCGCCTCACCAGCGGCCTGCCCTACCAGCCGATGCGCGACACCAGCTACTGCATGGACGTGCCGGATTCGCCGTACTACAACCGCATCGTCGATGCCGACGTGGTCGGCGCCGAGGCGGTGGCAGGCTCGACCGAGCCGATGCGGCTGGACCTGCACAACAAGGGCGACCGCCGTTATCGCGAAGGGTTCGTCATCGAGCACAATCCGAAGTCGACACCCGGTGGCGGCAGCTGCATCTTCGCCCACCTGTGGCGCACCCCCGGTGAGGCCACCGCCGGCTGCACCGCGATGGAGCCCGCGCGGATGACCACGCTGCTCACCTGGTTGAACGCCAGCGCGCAGCCGCGCTTCGTGCTGTTGCCACGTGCGGAGTACCAGCGCCTGCAGGCCGACTGGCAGCTGCCCGTGCTGGCGGGGAGCGTACAGTGAGCACCGCCCCGCCCGATCCGCAACTCGAACGCGCGGTCAGCCGCTGGCAGATCGTCGGGCTCTCGATCAACGATGTGATCGGCAGCGGCATCTACCTGCTGCCCGCCGCCACCGTCGCCCTGCTCGGCCCCTTCAGCCTCTGGGGCGTGGTCGCCGCCGGCATCGTGGTGGCGCTGCTGGTGCTCTGCTACGCACAGGCGGCCAGCTACTTCGACGAGCCCGGCGGCAGTTACCTGTATGCGCGCGAGGCGTTCGGCCGGTTTGCCGGGTTCGAGATCGGCTGGATGATCTGGCTGACCCGGATCAGCTCGGCGGCCGCGCTCAGCAACGCGCTGGCCGACGCGGTGGCGCGGTTCTGGCCTTGGGCCGGGCATGACATCGGCCGCATCGCGATCATCGTGGTGTCGCTGGGCTTCCTCACCGCGGTGAACGTGGCCGGGGTGCGTTCGGCCGCACGCACCGGGGTGATCCTGGTGATCGGCAAGCTGCTGCCGCTGCTGCTGTTCGTGGCGATCGGCGTGTTCTACGTCGATACCGACCTGGCCTTCTCCGGCGTGCGCCCGGACCCGCATGATCTGCAGCGCATGGGCGAGGCCGCGCTCCTGCTGCTGTATGCCTACGCCGGCTTCGAGAACATCCCGGCTGCCGCCGGCGAGTACAAGAACCCGCGCCGCGATATTCCCTTCGCGCTGATCACCATGATCATCACCGTCACCGTGATCTACGGCGCGGTGCAGTTCATCGCACAGGGCACTCTGGCCGGCCTGGCCACGTCGCCGACGCCGCTGGCCGATGCCGCCGCGAGCTTCGGCGGGCTCACGCTCGCGTTGATCCTCACCGTCGGCGCGACGATCTCCATCCTCGGCACCAACAGCAACACGATGATGATGGGCCCGCGCTTCCTGTTCGCCTTGGCGCGCGACGGCTACGGGCCGAAGATCCTGGCGCAGGTGCATCCGCGCTTCCGCACGCCGGCGGCGGCGATCATCGCGCAGGGCCTGATCGCGCTGGCGCTGGCCTTGTCCGGTTCGTTCGTGCAGCTGGCGCTGCTGTCGATGACCACGCGCCTGTTCGCCTACATCGGCACGGCGGCGGCGGTGTTGGTGCTGGCGCGTCGCTTCCGCGATCGCCCCGGTGCGTTGAAGCTGCCCGGTGGCCCGTTGATTCCGATCCTCGCGCTGGTGCTGTGCCTGGCCTTGTTCGCCAGTGCGAGTTGGCAGAACATCGCCGCGGCAGGCATCGCGTTTGCCGTCGGTGCGGTAATTTACAGGTTCCCGCGCCGCGGTCACGAGGGCTGAGAAGCTGCACAGGTGAATGGCGCTTGATGTGTCATTCACCTCGCGGGTCCATGGCGTTAACCCGGCCCTGGGTACGGTGAAGCCTCACCCAACCGGAGCCAACACATGAGCACTGACTATCAGATTCCCGGCCGGGTGCCGGAAGACGGTGTCCCGCGCCAGGCCGTATCGGACTATTGGCGTGAGCGCTTTCCGAGCGAACCGTATTACGACAACAACCAGTTCTTCGATGACTATGAGCCGGCCTACCAGCTGGGCCATCGCACCCGCGCCGACGACATGATCCGCGCTTACGAAGAAGTGGAATCCGAGCTGCAGACCCGCTGGGCGCAGGAACGTGGCCAGAGCAAGCTAAGCTGGGAACAGGCCCGCAACGCGGTCCGCCGCGGCTGGGATGAATCCACCGCGCTGCGCCAGGCGCATCTGGACAAGGGCGTGCCGCGCGGCACCTGATCGCGCCTGCTTTCAGCCACGGCACATTGACGACGGCGGCCTTCGGGGTCGCCGTTGTCGTGTCCGCAGGACGTCTGGTCCACGCGCCGTTGATGGGCATGGTGTACAACAGGGGCTGGCCATCGCCTCCCCGACGGAGACTTCCATGACCCGCAAGCTGTTGCTCACCCTCGCCATCAGCCTCACCCCCGCCCTGTTCACCACCGCCTGCGTCGCTGCAGACAACGCTGCCGCGCCCGTCGTGGCGAAGGCACAGTGGCCGTTCGCCGCTACCGAGTTCGCCCGATTCGACGAGCCTTGGGCGATGAGCTTCCTGCCCGACGGCAGCCTGCTGGTCACCGAGAAGAAAGGCGCGCTGAAACACTTCAACGTGCAGACCCGCAAGACGGCCACCATCAGCGGCGTGCCCAAGGTGGCGTACGGCGGCCAGGGCGGCTTCGGCGATGTGCTGCCGCACCCGGACTTCGCGAAGAACCAGCTGATCTATGTCAGCTACGCCGAGGAAGGCGACGGCGACACCCGTGGCGCCGCGGTGGCGCGTGCACGCCTGGCGCTGGCCGCCGATGGCAGTGGCACGCTGGAAGACCTCAAGGTGATCTGGCGCCAGACCCCGAAGGTCAGCGGCAAGGGCCATTACGGCCATCGCCTCGCGTTCGGCCCCGACGGCAAGCTGTGGATCACCTCCAGCGAGCGCCAGAAGTTCGATCCAGCCCAGGACATGAGCGGCAACCTCGGCAAGCTGATCCGTCTGAATGACGACGGCAGCGTCCCCGCCGACAACCCGTTCGCCTCGAAGGGCGGCGTGGCCGCACAGGTGTGGTCGCTCGGCCACCGCAATGTGCTGGGCATCGCCTTCGATGCGCGCGGCAAGCTGTGGGTGCATGAGATGGGCCCGGCCGGCGGTGACGAGCTGAACCTGATCCAGCGCGGCGCCAACTACGGCTACCCGATCGTCTCCAACGGCAATCACTACGATGGCCGTGACATTCCCGACCATGCCACCCGCCCGGAGTTCGCGGCGCCCAAGGTGACCTGGACGCCGGTGATCTCCCCGGCCGGCTTCATCATCTACAGCGGCAAGCAGTTCCCGACATGGAACGGCAGCGGCTTCATCGGCGGCCTGTCGTCCAAGGCGCTGGTGCGCGTGGCTTTTGACGGCGACAACGCCCGCGAGGCCGAACGCTTCGACATGGGCGAGCGCATCCGCGAGATCGAACAGGGCCCGGATGGCGCGATCTGGCTGCTCGAAGACGGCAGCAACGGCAAGCTGCTCAAGCTCACGCCGAAGGCCTGAGCCAGACAGGCTGCCGGCACACCGCCGGCAGCCTGCATGACATCCGTGCTTACTGGATGGTCACGACCTTGACCTCGGTGCGGCTGCACGCCTGGTCCAGGCAGGTGCCGTTGAGCCAGACCTGGCCGTCGCCGATCATCACGCCCTGCTGGTTGACCATGACGTCGTCGAATGTCTGCGCGGCGATGGCCTTGCGCACGGCCGGGGTCAGGATGCGCTCGTAGTTGCGCTGGAACTCGCCGGGCCCGGTGATCCTGGCGCCATTGGCGATGTTCAGCGGGAAGCGGACTTCCTCGACCACGGCGGCGCGATCGCCGCCATTGACGGCCTTCTGGAAGGCGTTGAAGACGGTCTCGTACTGTGCCGCATCGCCGAGCACCTGCTCGATGCGCTGACGGACATCGCCGTTGGCTGAAGTGGCCGGTGTGGCGGCAGCCGCATCGCCCGCAGCAGGCGCAGCGGCATCCGGCGCCGGGCTGCCCGCAGTGACCGCGTCCGGCGACAGGCCCGAGGACGGCACCGTGTCACCGGGTGTCGGGCGGCCTTCGGGAATGGCCGTGGCCGGCCCCTGTGCGGGGTCTGCAGCCGCGGTATCGGCCGGCGGCGGCGCCGACGGGCTGCAGGCGGCCAGCCACAACGGGCTGGCCAGGGCCAGCAGCAAGGGGGTACGGGACAGGCGCATGGGTGGCTCCATCGGTTTCACGAGGGAGCCAGCGTACCCGCCGGAACGTCAGCCGCCGATGATGGATCACGATGGTGCCGGCCAGCGGCCGGCACTACCGGGTGACGCCGTGCCGGCTCAGGCGGCCAGCAGCTCGAAGATCACCGGCTCGCCGCTGGCCGAAGAGGCACACACCCACAACTCGAACTGGCCCGGCTCGGCGCGGAACACGCCATCACGACCGGTGAAGCCCAGCGCATGGCGGTCCAGCGTGAACTGCACCTCGGTGCTCTCACCCGGCTGCAGGGCGATCTTGTCGAAGCCCTTCAGCTCGCGCACCGGCCGCACGCGGCTGGCCACGCGGTCGTGGATGTACAGCTGCACCACTTCCTCGCCTGCCACCGCACCGGTGTTGGTCAGGGTGGTGGTGATGGTCAGGGTGTCGTCCCAGGCCAGCGTCGCGCTGCTCAGCTGCGGCACGCCATAGGCGAAGGTGGTGTAGCCGATGCCGTGGCCGAACGCATACGCCGGCTCGTTCGGGATCTCGCGCCAGCGTGCCTTGAACTCGGACATGGTCGGCAGTTCCGGGCGACCGGTGCGGGCGTGGTTGTAGAAGTACGGCTGCTGGCCGGATACCTGCGGGAAGCTCACCGGCAGGCGGCCGGACGGGTTGTAATCGCCGAACAGCACATCGGCCACGGCGTGACCGGTCTGCGTGCCCAGGTACCAGGTGATCGCCACGGCATGCGCATTGCGCACCGCGCCCTGCAGCGCGAGCGCGCGACCATTGCGCAGCAGCACGACCAGCGGCTTGCCGGTCATCGCCACCGCTTCGGCCAACGCCTGCTGCGCGGGCGGCAACGTGATCTCAACGCGCGACTGCGCTTCACCGCTGTAGCGCTGCGGCTCGCCCAGGGCGAGCACCACCACGTCGGCACGCAGCGCGGCGGCCACGGCCTGTTCGATGCCATCCTGCACGGCCGCTTCCAGATCGCAGCCGGGCACGATTTCCAGCAGTGCTTCATCGCTGATCGCCGCGCGTACGCCGGCTTCCAGGGTGATGTAACGCGACTTGTCGCCGAACAGGGTCCAGCAGCCTTCGATGTTCTCGCGGTCCTGCACGAACGGCCCGATCAACGCGATCTTCTGGCCGGTCTTCTTCAGCGGCAGCACCGAATCCGCGTTCTTGAGCAGCACGATCGAGCGGCGCGCGGCATCGCGCGAGAGTTCGTCATGCGCGGCGATGTGCGAGGTATCCGCTTCGCGCGCCAGGTCCAGTGAGCGGTAGGGATCGTCGAACAGACCGATCGCGTCCTTCAGGCGCAGGATGCGGCGCACCGATTCGTCCAGCGTGGCCATCGGCACTTCGCCGCTCTCGATCAGGCCCGGCAGGTGCTCGGCGTAGAAACCGCTCTGCATGCTCAGGTCCAGGCCGGCGGTGAAGGCCTTGGCGGTGGCATCGCGGTCATCGGCGGCATAGCCGTGCGCGACCAGTTCCATGTCGGCGGTGTAGTCGGAAATCACCACGCCCGGGAAGTTCCACTCCCCGCGCAGGATGTCGGTCAGCAGCTCGGCGTTGGCGCTGGCCGGCACGCCGTTGATGTCGTTGAAGGAGGACATCACGGTCAGCGCGCCGGCGTCGAAAGCGGCCTTGAACGGCGGCAGGTGGACGTCGCGCAGGGTCTGCGGCGAGATGTCGACCATGTTGTATTCCATGCCGGCCATCACCGCGCCGTAGGCGGCGAAGTGCTTCGGCGTGGCCAGCAGCGCATCGTCGGCGCGCAGGTCAGGGCCCTGGAAGCCGCGCACGCGGGCGGCGGCGAACGCACAGCCCAGCACCACGTCTTCACCGGCGCCCTCGGCACCGCGGCCCCAGCGCTGGTCGCGGGCGATATCCACGGCCGGCGCGTAGGTCCAGTGCAGGCCGGCAGCGGTGGCTTCCACCGCGGTGGCGCGCGCGGTGCGCTCGGCCAGGTCCGGCTCGAAGCTGGCGGCCTCGCCCAGCGGGATCGGGAACACGGTGCGCATGCCGTGGATCACGTCCGCGGCGAGGATCACCGGGATCTTCAGGCGGCTTTCTTCCAGCGCGACCTGCTGGATGCGGCGACCGGCTTCGACGCCGACCCCATTGAACAGCGAGCCCACCTTGCCCTCGCGCACCTGCTGCAGCACCTGGTCGGCGTTGAGCACGTTGGCTTCCGGGTTCACGTCCGGGGCGAACGGGCGGACCATGTCGGCGAACACACCCAGCTGGCCGACTTTTTCTTCGACGGTCATCTGGGCAATGAGGGTTTCGATACGATCGGCGGCCACCGGCTGTCCTTATGAAAACGTTTACAAGCCCGGGATTCTAGCGTTCCCGAGGCGGTTGTGAATGACTTTTGCGTTCATTTTTCTTCCCCGGGGGAAGATCTCCACCCCCGCCGGCACGCCGACGGGGGCACAGGAGCTTACTCTTCCGCCGCCAGCCGCTGCTGCCCGGCCATCAGCATCGCATCGCTGGAGGCCTGGAACACGCGCAGCCCGAACGCCGGCAGGATCGCCAGCAGGTGATCGAACACGTCCGACTGCACGCCTTCGTACTCGCCCCAGGCGGTGCTGCGGGTGAAGCAGTAGATCTCCAGCGGCAGGCCTTCGGTGGTCGGCTGCAGCTGCCGTACCAGCAACGTCATCTCCGTATGGATGCCCGGATGCTGCTTCAGGTAGCGCTCCACGTACGCACGGAACGTGCCCAGGTTGGTGACCCGGCGCGCGTTGACCGCCGCCATGCCCTTGGCCTGCAGCCCGGCGTTGTACTGCTGCAGCTCGGCCTGCTTCTCGCGCAGGTAATCGCCCAGCACCGCGAACTGCTGCAGCTCGGCCAGCATCGGCGCATCGACGAAGCCGACGCTGTGCTGGTCCAGGTACAGCGCGCGCTTGATCCGGCGTCCGCCCGCCTCCTGCATGCCGCGCCAGTTCTTGAACGACTCGGTGACCAGCTTCTTGGTCGGGATGGTGGTGATGGTCTTGTCGAAGTTCTGCACGGTGATGGTGTGCAGCGCGATATCGATCACGTCGCCATCGGCGTTCTGGCTCGGCATTTCGATCCAGTCGCCCAGCCGCACGCGTCCATCGCCGCTGATCTGCACGCTGGCCACCAGCGACAGGATGGTGTCCTGGAAGATCAGCATGAATACCGCGGTGGCCGCACCGAGGCCGGTGACGAGCGGGCCGAGCTTCACGCCCAGCAGCGTCGCCACGATCGACAGCCCGGCGATCACGAAGACGATGATCTTCACGACCTGCAGGTAGCCCTTGATCGGCTTGTTACGCGCATCCGGGCGGCGCTCGTACAGATCGTTCGCAGCATCCAGCGCGTGCGAGACCGCCAGCGCAACGGTCAGCACCGCCCACGCCCGGCAGGCCCCGATCACGAATTCCACCAGTTCCGGCGGCAGGTCCGGCACGATCCGGATGCCGGCCGCGATGACCATGCTCGGCACCACGTTGGACAGCCGCGAGATCACCCGCAGGTTGTTGCCGCCCTCATTGCCCGCGCTGTGGCCGGGCAAGCGGCTGACCAGCTTGCGCAGGCCGCGCAGCAGGATTTTCTTGGTGACGAAGTTGGCCAGCCAAGCCGCCAGCGCCAGCGCGGCCAGCACCAGCAGGGTGTAGGCCCAGGGCCAGGGTTCGAGGGTCCGCTGGACACTGTCCAGCCATCGGGTTGCCACTACCGCATCCAACATCGTGTATCGCTCTCCTATCAGGGGTATCAGGGCGTTGCCAGGTCCTGCCGGGTGCGCTCGATGATCACGCCGACCGCGCGCGCGCCGCGCACCGCACCGGGCTTGCTGAGTTTGAGACGCAGCCATTGCACGTTGAATTCACGCAGCACGATCTCGGCGATGCGCTCGGCCAGGGTTTCGACCAGGCCATAGTCCGAGTCACGCACGAACTGCTCGATGCGCTTGCTGACGGCTTTGTAATTGAGGGTATCGGCGATGTCGTCGCTGGCCGCCGGGCGGCGGTTGTCGAAGCCCATTTCCAGATCGAAACGCAGGGTCTGGCGGATCCGCCGTTCCCAGTCGTAGATACCGATCAGGGCATCGATCTCAAGCCCTTCAATGAATACCTTGTCCATAGCCATGCCACGTGGAAGATGGCGACCATGGTAACGGGGCTGTTCGGAATGTGCCGGGAACCGGGGTGAGGGGGCGTCTGCACCGATGCCAGAAATGACAAAGGGCCCCGCGCGGGACCCTTTGCTTACCACCACTGTCCCCGGGGGAAATGGGCTGACCCATCAGCTGGTCCCGGTGGCACACAAGGCAACGGTACCGGGGGAGCCAGAAAGGGTCAATGGCCGCAACCTGGATTTACGACGTGGTGCTCACCTCACCAAGAGCTTGGTAGATCATTGATCTACGAAGTTTTTTCGATAGATCAGCCCCGCCGCCACTAACCGGATTCCCTGATACCGCGCGCCAGAGCTGCCCTCTACGGTGGAGGCCCATGGACCCACCACAGCTCTGTCGTGCGCGATCAGCACCTGATTTACCGCTCGTTCTCCGCAGCACGCATGACAACCTATGAAGGAGCCGTCGCACGCGCCCAACTGCGCGCCCATCCATTTGAGCTGTATCGATGGAACATGCGTATCAGCGGCGCATTTCTACTGCCACTCCATACCTGCGAAGTGGTCATCCGCAACGCGGTGGCTGAAGCGTTGGCCCAGCAGCATGGTGCCCTCTGGCCGTGGCAGGAAGGTTTCCGCGCCAGCCTTCCCGGCGGCACGGCGCGGTACAACGCACGCGAAGAGCTGCGACGCGTAGCGTCGAACCACACTTCAACGGCAGCCGTCATCGCATCGCTGAGATTCGCGTTCTGGCAGCACCTGTTTACCCAACGATTCGACAGGACGCTCTGGTCCAAGACCCTGAGGCACGTCCTTCCAGGCGCGGATCCGGACATGCCGGAGTACCTTCTGCGCGCGCAGTTGCACGGCCACCTGGAACAGGTAAGGCAGTTGCGCAACCGGGTTGCGCATCACGAACCGATCTTCGCGCGTGACCTCGCGCTGGATCTGGCCACCATTGGACGAATCGTCCAGATGCGCTGCCCCCATACCGAGCGGTGGATGACCCGGCATGAGTCAGTAACATCGTGGCTGAAGCGGAGGCCTGCCTGAGGTGTTGCAGGCCCCCGCAAACCTCACACCGCCGGCAGCGTCGCCATGTCCCAGCGCGGTGTGACCTGCACCTGCGGCGGGTTGTGCTGGCCGGCTTCCAGGCGCAGGGCACCGGCGAAGGCGATCATCGCGCCGTTGTCGGTGCACAGCGCCGGGCGCGGGAAGCAGGCACGCCCACCGCGGCGGGCGGCCATCTGCTGCAGCTTGGCGCGCAGGCGCTTGTTGGCCCCCACCCCGCCGGCCACCACGATCACATCGGTGCCCGCCGCATCCAGCGCGCGCTCGCACTTGATCGCCAGGGTATCCACCACGGCATCTTCAAAGCCCCGCGCGATATCGGCGCGGGTCTGCTCGCTCTGATCGCTGTCGCGCCAGGCCAGCAGGACCTGGGTCTTCAACCCGGAGAAGCTGAAATCCAGCCCCGGGCGATCGGTCATCGGGCGGGTGAACTTGAACCGGCCCGGGGTGCCGCGCTCGGCCAGCGCGGCCAGCTGCGGGCCGCCCGGATACGGCAGGCCCATCAGCTTGGCGGTCTTGTCGAAGGCCTCGCCGGCGGCATCGTCCAGGGTCTCGCCCAGCAGGCGGTACTGGCCGATCCGGTCCACCGCCACCAGCTGGGTATGCCCGCCGGATACCAGCAGGGCCACGAACGGCGCCTGCGGCGGGTCGTCTTCCATCAGCGGGGCCAGCAGATGGCCTTCCATATGATGTACACCGACCGCCGGCACCTCCAGCGCCCAGGCCAGCGAACGGGCCACGCCCGCCCCCACCAGTAGCGCGCCGACCAGGCCAGGGCCGGCCGTATAGGCCACCCCGTCGATGTCGCCGACCGTCATGCCGGCCTCGGACAGGGTCTGCCGGATCAGCGGCAGCAGCTTGCGTACGTGGTCGCGGCTGGCCAGCTCGGGCACTACCCCGCCGTACTCGGCGTGAAGGGCGATCTGGCTGTAGACCGCATGGGCGCGCAGGGCGTCGATCCCGGACAGGGAGGTGTCATACACCGCCACGCCGGTCTCATCGCAGGAAGATTCGATACCAAGGACTCGCATACGGGGTATTATGGACCTCTTCAGGCCCCGGCAGACGTACGCTGGCCTGTCTCTGCATCACCCGTGGCCAAGAAGTTCGCCGGGGTGGGTTGCAACTTCTTTTCTCGCCGCTATAATGTGCGGCTCTCACCGGGCGAGACCCGGTTCTACTGTGTCCCGGAGATTCCATGCCCAGCGTTAAAGTCCGCGAGAACGAGCCCTTCGAGTTTGCGCTCCGTCGCTTCAAGCGCACCTGCGAAAAGGCCGGCGTGCTGGCCGAAACCCGCAAGCGCGAGTTCTATGAAAAGCCGACCCAGGAGCGTAAGCGTAAGGCTGCCGCTGCTGTGAAGCGTCAGCTGCGCCGTTCGTCGCGCGACGTCACCAAGCGTCAGCGCCTGTACTGATCGGACGCAACTTCGATACGGCAGGCCTTGGCCTGTCGTGACGGAGCCGAAGCCGGAACGCGCGAGCGTTACCGGCTTTTTGCGTTCCAGCGCTTCGGCGCCCCGCTTTCCTTTTCCACCGACACGAGGTGTTCCCATGAGCCTGAAGCAGCAGCTCACCGATGACATGAAGGCCGCCATGAAGGCCGGCGAGAAGCACCGCCTGGGCGTGATCCGCCTGATGAACGCCGCGATCAAGCAGCGCGAAGTCGACGAACGCATCGAGCTGGACGACGCCGCCGTGCTCGCCGTGCTGGAAAAGATGGTCAAGCAGCGCAAGGACTCGGTCACCCAGTTCGAAGCCGCCAATCGTGAAGACCTGGCCGTGATCGAGCGCGAGGAAATCGTGGTGATCGACCAGTACCTGCCGGCCAAGCTGGGCGAGGCCGAGATCGTGGCCGCCATCCAGGCCGCCATCGCGGAAACCGGTGCGACCACCCCGGCCGACATTGGCAAGCTGATGGGCGCGCTGAAGCCGCGTCTGGCCGGCCAGGCCGACATGGGCCTGGTGTCCAAGCTGGTCAAGCAGCAGCTGGCCGGCTGATTTCGCCGCCATGCCGCAGTGAAAAGGCCCGCATCATGCGGGCCTTTTCCGTTCCAGCAGGTGCGGTGTTCCGACCAGAACCTGATACCGGCACTTCACCCGGTGCAGTCCGGCGATTTGCTAGAACGGGGGCCTCGCCCCGATCCGACGCCGTCAATGCACCTGCCAAGCCACTCCCTGTCCAAGGTCCGCAAGCACATGGCGCGGCTGGAGAAGAGCTTTCCTGCCGTGCTGCTGCGCCGCTTCATCGATGCGGACGTCATGACGCAGGCTGCCGCACTGGCTTTCTATGCCCTGCTCTCGATGGCACCGCTGCTGGTCCTGCTGCTGTGGCTGACGGCCTCGCTGTACCCGCCCGCGCAGGAGGCGCTGCTCGGCCAGATCAACGATGTGGCCGGCACCAGTGCCGCCTCGGTGGCGGAGACCGTGCTCAGCAACGCCAACAACCAGCCGGACATCGGCACGCTGGCCGGCGTGTGGAGCACGCTGCTGCTGTTCATCGGTGCCACGGCGGTGTTCGCCCAGCTGCAGAACGCCCTGAACCTGATCTTCAACACCAGCGGCGAGCGCCTGGACGGCATCGTGCCGTGGCTGCGCAAGCGCGTGTTCTCGTTCGGGGTGGTGCTGGCGCTGGGCTTCCTGCTGATCCTGTCGATGACCGCGACGACCCTGCTGCAGGTCGTCTTCGCGCACCTGCCCTCGGTGCTGCCGGCGATCGGCTACCTGACCAGCCTGGCGCTCTACACCGTCGGCTTCGCCTTCCTCTACCACTATCTGCCCGACCGTCGCGTGGCGTGGCGGCAGGCCTTCATCGGCGGTGCGATCACCTCTGCTCTGTTCGCACTGGGCCGCTATGGCATCGGCCTGTACATCGCCACGGTCGCGCCCGGCAGCGCGTATGGCTCGATGGGCGCCCTGGTGATCTCGCTGGTCTGGATCTACTACGCCACCGTGGTGTTCTTCGTCGGTGCATTGATGACCTCGGTGATCGACGAGCGCCTGCGCGCCCACGCCTACCTGGCCCAGGCCGGTGTCGAGCCGCCGAAACCGGGCGAACCGGCCGGCACCTAGTAGACTAGCGGTACCCCCGCTTCCGCGCGTGGCCGTGACCGGCCATGCCCCTGCCTGCTGCCCATGGCCCGTATCCCCGACGCATTCATCGACGACCTGCTGGCCCGCTCCGACATTGTCGAGGTAGTGGGCAGCCGCGTGCCGTTGAAGCGCCAGGGCAAGGAATATGCGGCACGCTGCCCGTTCCATGACGAGCGCTCGGCGTCGTTCACGGTCTCGCCGACCAAGCAGTTCTATCACTGCTTCGGCTGCGGCGCGCATGGCACGGCGATCAGCTTCCTGATGAATTACGACCGCCTCGAGTTTCTCGACGCGGTCGACGAGCTGGCCAAGCGCGTCGGCATGGAAGTGCCGCGCGATACCCAGCCGCGCACCGCGCAGCAGCAGGACGACAGCCGCGATCTGTACTCGGCGCTGGATGCGGCCACGCGCTTCTTCCAGACCGCGCTGAAGGGCAGTGACAAGGCGCGCGCCTACCTGGACCAGCGCGGTGTCGATGAAGAGAACCGCGAGCGCTTCGCCATCGGCTACGCACCGGACGGCTACAGCGCGCTGAAGGATGCGCTGGGCAAGGACGAGCGGCGGATGAAGCTGCTCGACCGCGCCGGCCTGTTCTCCAAGAACGATCGCGGCCACGTTTACGACAAGTTCCGCGACCGGGTGATGTTCCCGATCTTCGACCGCCGTGGCCGCGTGATCGCGTACGGCGGCCGCGTGATGGAGAAAGACGACGGCCCGAAGTACCTCAACTCGCCCGAGACCGCGCTGTTCCACAAGGGCCGCGAGCTGTACGGTCTGTGGCAGGTGCGCCAGGCCAACCAGAAGATCGAGCGGCTGATCGTGGTCGAGGGCTACATGGACGTCGTCTCGCTGTTCCAGTTCGGGGTCACCCAGGCGGTGGCCACGCTGGGCACGGCGACCACGCCGGACCACGCCGAGCTGCTGTTCCGCAACGCGCCGGACGTGTTCTTCTGCTTCGATGGCGATGCCGCCGGTCGTCGCGCCGGCTGGCGTGCGCTGGAGTCGGTGCTGCCGCGCATGAAGGACGGCCGCCAGGCCTTCTTCCTGTTCCTGCCCGATGGCGAAGACCCGGACACCATCGTGCGCAAGGAAGGCCGCGAGGGCTTCGATGCACGCCTGCAGCAGGCCACGCCGCTGTCGCAGTTCTTCTTCGACGAGCTCACCCGTGAAGTCAACATGGGCACGCTCGATGGCAAGGCACGCCTGGCCGAACGGGCCAAGCCGATGCTGGCGCAGATTCCCGATGGCGCCTTCGGCGACCTGATGAAGCAGCAGCTGACCACGCTGACCGGCCTGGGTGCCAAGCCCAGTGCATCCGCGCAGCCCTCGCGCCAACCACAGCGCGCGGTGGCGCCGGCACAGCGCCGCAGCCTGGTGCGCGCAGCCATCGCGATCCTGCTGCAGCAGCCCTCGTTGGCGATGACGCTGGAAGGCCACCACTTCACCGGCCTTCGCCTGCCCGGCATCGATCTGCTGACCGAACTGCTGACCCTGGTGGAGCAGCGCCCGGACATCAGCACGGGCGCGCTGCTGGAGCACTTCGAGGGCCGCGAGGAGCAGGAATCACTGCACAAGCTGGCCGCGCAGACCCTGCCCGGCGATGAGGCGATGTGGACCCAGGAGCTGCATGACGCGGTGGCCCAGCTGGAGAAACAGCTGCTGATGCAACGCCTCGATGAGCTTCAGGCAAAGCAGAGCCAGCAGGGTCTGGACGATACTGACAAGTACGAGCTGCGCGAACTGCTCAAGGCGCGCAGCACCATCCGCTTCTGACCGACGGAGCAGTCGTGGCTTCCCACATCGTGAATCCTGCCGCATCGATCGTCCGCCTGCTTCGCCTTGGCATCTTCGCTGCGCTGTTCGCGCTGGCCCTGCCCGCCGCGGCAGCGGAACTGCCGTTCGCGCAGCCACGACCGCAGCTCTACACCGCCGGGCAGCCCAGTGCCGCTGAGCTGCAGCAGGCCGCCGCGGCCGGGGTCACCACCCTGATCGACCTGCGCCAGCCCGACGAAGTGCGTGGCTTCGATGAAACCGCCGCTGCCGAACGCCTCGGCCTTCGCTACGTGCGCATCCCGGTTGCCGGTGCCGCCGGCCTGACCGCGGCCAATGCGCAGGCCCTGCGTACCGCGCTCGCACAGAGCCAGGGGCCGGTGCTGCTGCACTGTGCCTCCGGCAACCGCGCCGGTGCGCTGCTGGCACTGCTGCAGGCACGCGAGGGCGCCTCGGTGGATGACGCACTCACGTTCGGCCGCGCCGCCGGCATGACCTCGCTGGAAGCACCGACCCGTGTCCTGCTGGAGCAGGACGCCGCGCGTTGACCCTGCCCTTCTTCCCCCGCTTACTTCCCTGCTCTACAGGAGCCTGCCCACCATGACCCGCTGGTGGTCGCGCCTGCGACCGGACAACTTCACCCTCGCCCTGCTCTGCACCGTGCTGTTGGCGTCCTTCCTGCCGATGCACGGTGCCGCCGCGATGGTGCTCGACGATGTCACCGACGTCGCCATCGCCGCGCTGTTCTTCCTGCACGGCGCGCGCCTGCCACGGGAGTCGATCGTCGCCGGCCTGCTGCACTGGCGCCTGCACCTGACCATCCTGGCCTGCACCTTCGTGCTGTTCCCGCTGCTGGGGCTGATGTTCAAACCGCTGGATGGCTGGCTGCTGACCCCGGAGCTCTACATCGGCGTGCTGTTCCTGTGCGCGCTGCCGTCCACCGTGCAGTCCTCGATCGCGTTCACCTCGATCGCGCGCGGCAACGTGCCGGCCGCCGTATGCAGTGCCTCGCTGTCGAGCATCCTGGGTGTGTTCCTGACTCCGCTGCTGCTGGCCCTGCTGGCCGGCACCGAGGGCGGCATGCACAACCCCGGCCAGGCCATCGTCAGCATCATGCTGCAGCTGCTGGTGCCGTTCGTGGCCGGCCACCTGCTGCGGCCGTGGATCGCGCGCTGGGTGGAAAAGCAGCGCGCCCTGCTGCGCTACACCGACCAGGGCACGATCCTGCTGGTGGTCTACTCCGCCTTCGGCGAAGCCGTCAGCGAAGGACTGTGGAGCAAGACCCCGCTGCTGTCGCTGGTGAGCGTGGCGGTGGTGGCGGCGGTGCTGCTCGGCATCGCGATGCCGCTGATCCGCTTCATCGCACGCCGGCTGGGCTTCAACCGCGAGGATGAAATCACCATCCTGTTCTGCGGCTCGAAGAAGAGCCTGGCCACCGGCGTGCCGATCGCGAAGGTGCTGTTCGCCGGCGGCAGCCTCGGTGCGATCGTGCTGCCGATCATGATCTACCACCAGATCCAGCTGATCGTCTGCGCGATGATCGCGCAGCGGTATGCGCGTGATCCGGTGGAGCCGCAGCACTGAGCGCACACCGCGCCTGCGCGCGTCACGACCAACGGTCGTGACCTACCGCGGGTGGGGGCGCGAGCGCCATCACCGCCCCGGCAGGTACCGACCGTTGGTCGGTGCGGCACCCTACAACCAGGGCAGCATCCAGTGGTCCACCATCAGGAAGGCGAACAACGCCATCAGGTAGACGATGGAGTAGCCGAACATCTTCATCGAGAACAGTTCGTCCGGCGGATTCAGCATGCGCCAGGCGTACCAGAGGAAGACCGCATTGAGCACGATCGCGCCGCCGAGGTAGAACATGCCGCTCATGCCGAACACGACCGGCAGGATGCTGACGATGGCCAGTGCGATCGAATAGACCATGATCGACTTGCGGGTATACGCCACGCCATGGGTCACCGGCAGCATCGGGATCTCCGCCTTGGCGTAATCCTCGCGGCGGAAGATCGCCAGCGCCCAGAAGTGCGGCGGGGTCCAGATGAAGATGATCAGCACCAGCAGCGACGCGTAGGCCCAGTCCCACGGGCCCTGCATGCCGGTGATCGCGGCCCACCCCAGCATCGGCGGGGTGGCGCCGGCGAGGCCGCCGATGACGATGTTCTGCGAGGTCGCGCGCTTGAGGTACACGGTGTAGATCACCGCGTAACCGATCAGCGAGGCGAAGGTGAGCACGGCGGTGATCACGTTGACCCAGACCACCAGGATCGTCATCGACAGCACGATCAGCAGGCCGGCGAAGACCAGCACCTGCCACGGCTTTACCTTGCCCACCACCAGCGGGCGCCACGAGGTGCGCGCCATCTGTGCATCGATGCGCGCGTCCAGCAGCTGGTTGATCGCCGCGGCGGCCGAGGCGGCCAGCCAGATACCGAGGAAGCCGAGGGCGCCGTCCAGCGCCTGCTGCGCGGTCGGCACGCCGGGGATGGCCAGGAACATGCCCACCAGCGCGGTGAACACGATCAGGGCGACGACCTTGGGCTTGGTCAGATCCCAGTACTGACGGTAACTGGCCATGCCGTCAGCCTGCCTGCACGGCAGGGGACGCAGCGCTGGCCTTGCCACCATCGGCATCCGGCGCACGCAGGCGCGCCAGCAGCGTCACCAGCACGAACAACAGCGCCACGGCGCCCCCGCTGTGCGCGACGGCCACTTCCAGCGGCACCGCCAGCTTCACGTTGAGGATGCCCAGGGTGATCTGCAGCACCACCAGCAGGCCCAATGCGCTCGCCCAGCCGCGCATGCTCGGCAGGCGGAACAGGCGCACGGAGAGCCACAGCAGGTAGACGGCCACCACGATCGCCATCAAGCGGTGCGCCATCTGGATCGCGATGCGCGACGCGCCATCGAGCACGCCCCCTTCGTAATCCACGCCGATGCCGCGCCACAGGGTGAAGCCTTCCTTGAAGTCATGCGGCGGCCACCACTGGCTGACGCAGCGCGGGAAGTTGTCCAGCGAGGCGCTGCCGCCACCGCAGGCGAGTGCGGCGTAGTTGGCGCTGACCCAGCCGCCGAGGGCGATCTGCGCGACCAGCACGGCCACGCCGGCGCGGATCAGCCATTTCAGCTTCGGCGCTTCGGCGAGAGTGATCGGCATATGCGTGGCGCGCCACGCCATCCACACCAGCAGGCCGAACATCAGCATGCCGCCGAGCAGATGGCCCATCACCACGATCGGCTTGAGCAGCCAGGTGACCGTCCACATGCCGAGCAGCGCCTGGAAGATCACCACCGCCAGCGTCAACAAGGCCGCGCGGGCCAGGTCGATGTTGGTCCAGCGCAAGGCCGCGATCAGCAGGATCGCCTCACCGATCAGGGCGATGATGCTCGCGGGGACGTGCATTCCCATCATGTACAGCGGTATGCCGGTCGCCACCAGCACACAGGCGGTGATCACCGCGGTGCTGCCCCAGCGACGACGGCGCGTGGCCAGCAGCGCCAGGGTGAGAATCTCGATGCCGAGCGCGCCGGCGAGGAAACGGTGCACCTGCTCGCGCCACGCCTTGTGCGTTTCCAGCGGGCGGATCTTGGCGGCCTCGTGGCCGATCACTTCCTCGGCGTGCTGCGGCCAGGTGACGCGGCCATAGCAGGTCGGCCAGTCCGGGCAGCTCAGGCCCGCATCGGACAGACGCACGAACGAACCGAACATGATCGTGCTGGCGGTCATGATCAGCGCAAACCACGCCAGACGGTGGAAATTGCGGTGCAGCACCGGGCGTGCGGAGAGGCTCATCTAAACGGAACTCACTTCAGTTTCAGCAGCGTGGCCAGGTCTTTGCGCAGACCGGCCATATCGAATCCCGGCGCGTACCGCATGATCACGAATCCATTGGGATCGATCACATACACAGGCGTGCCGGCGGCGTCATCCACGGCGGGCAAAGCGGCACGCAGGTCCGGTTGGGCGCGCAGCGCGCGCAGTGCGGGCATGCCCTGGACCTCGGCCGGCGGCGTGCCCAGCCACAGGATCTCGACATTATCGGCGTTATGGCCGAACAGCTGCCACACCTTGCCCAATCCCTGCGACAAAGTGACGCACTCGCTGGTACAGCTGGCAGACGGGGCGACGAGGATCCGCCAGGTGCGATCGTTCGGGTTCCACGGGTACGGCTGACCGTCGGCCAGGGTGGGCGGCAGCGCGCGCAGATCGGCCGGCGGCTGCAGCAGCGCCCCGGTATTGCGGTGCGAGGTCGGCTGCCAGCCGGAGAAGCGCAGCACGCCCGCCAGCGCCATGGCGCCGAAGAACACGCCGAACAACGCGATCAGGGTCCAGCGGCCGCGTGAACGGGACGGCAGCCGTGCCGGGGAAGTGGCATTCATGGGCGGCATTTTCTCATGTTGAGCCGGTCAGCGCCGGGGAGTGCCACGCCGGCGGCGATGGCGACGGAATTCCAGGACCAGCGCGACCACCAGCACGGTCAACGCCAGTCCGAACCATTGCACGGCGTAGCCCAGATGGCGACTGGGTGGCAGGGTATTGGGCAGCAGCTCCAGATCGCGCGCGTAACCGCCGGGCAGCGCCGGATCCAGCCGCAGCACGCGCACGGCCACGCTGCCCGGCGGCAGCGACAGCGCGCGGGCCATGTCATCGGGCGGCATCCGGCTGGCCAACCACACGCCCGCCTGCGGGACGGGCGACAGCGCCGGCCCCAGGGCCAGGCCGGTGGCCGGCGGTGGCGCCAGCAGGCCGCTGATGGCCGTGTGGTCGGTACGCGGGGTGATCGGCGGCACGACCCGATCAGGCGGCATCGGCAGCCAGCCGAGATCGACCAGCACCTGTGCGCCGTCATCACTCTGGAACGGCTGATAGACCTTGATCCCGGCGCGGCCTTCGCGGGTCTGGTTGTCGAGCAGGATCGTGCCGGGCAGGAAGCGACCGCGATCCTCCACCCAGCGCAGCCGCGGCGGTGCGGCCTGGGCCTGGCGCAGCGTGAGCGACTGCGCGCGCGCGGGCACCTGCTGGGCCAGCAGCGCCTCTTTCTCATGCATGCGCTGCAGTTGCCAGCGGCCCAGCTGGCAGAACGCGAGGATGACGAGCACCGCGGCGATCCAGCCGATCAGGCGTGTGTGCTTGCGCATCATGACAACGCCGGCAAAACGCGGTGATATAGGCACACCCGCCACGCCATCGAGCCGCGCATGAATGATTCGTTGAAGACCCTGCTGGTAATCGCGTTTCTGATCGTCATCGTCTGGAATCTGGGCGCCGGGCTGTATTACCTGCTGGTCGATCGCGGCCAGACCAAGCGCACCGTCAATGCCCTCACCCGCCGCATCGCGGTGTCGGTGGCGTTGATCGTGCTGGTGGTCATCGGCATCTACAGCGGTTGGATCAAGCCCCACGGCATCGGCGGCTGAGGCCGCACCGGCGTCGATGCGGCAGGACGTCGCGCCGACGCTACAGCACGTAGACGAACAGGAACAGCATCAGCCACACCACGTCGACGAAGTGCCAGTACCACGCGGCCGCTTCGAAGCCGAAGTGGTTGTCGCGGGTGAAATGCCCTTTCGACGAGCGCAGCCACATCACTGCCAGCATGATCGTGCCGAGCAGCACATGCACGCCGTGGAAGCCGGTGAGCATGAAGAAGGTCGAGCCGTAGATGCCCGAGCCCAGGGTGAGGTTGAGTTCCTTGTAGGCGTGGATGTACTCCTCCGCCTGCAGGGTGAGGAAGCCCACGCCGAGCAGCACGGTGATGCCCAGCCAGACCAGCAGCTGGCGGCGGTGCCCGGCCTTGAGCGCGTGATGCGCGATGGTCAGGGTGACGCCGGAGGTGAGCAGGATCAGCGTGTTGATCAGCGGCAGGCCCCAGGCCGGGATGGTCTGGAAGTGCCCGCCGATCGCGCCGGGGCCATTGGTCGGCCATGCCGCCGAATAACCATCCCACAACAACTCGTTGGTCATCACCCCGTCGCCCGCACCGCCCAGCCACGGCAGGCCCAGGTTGCGGGTGTAGAACAGCGCGCCGAAGAACGCGCCGAAGAACATCACTTCCGAGAAGATGAACCACACCATCCCCATCCGGAACGAGCCGTCCACCTGGCGGTTGTAGCTGCCAGCCTGCGATTCGCGCACCACGTCGCTGAACCACCAGAACAGGGTCAGCACCAGCATCGCGATACCGGCGTAGAAGGTCCACTTGCCCCAGCCCGAATCGTTGAGCCAGCTGGCCACGCCGACCATGGTCACCATCATCGCGATGGAACCGATGAACGGCCATTTGCTGTGCGTGGGCACGAAGTACACGTTCGCATCGGGGCTTTGCTGGGCCATGGTCTTGGGTCCGGTCCGGATCAGGGAGCTGCACGCGCGCCGGTCGGCAGGCTGGCCGGGGCCAGCTCCGCGGACAAGGCGTCGTTCTTGTAGAAGGTGTAGGACAGGGTGATCGTGGTGATGTTGGCCGGCAGGTCGGGATCGACGATGAAGCGCACCGGCATGTCGCGCTTCTCACCGGCCTGCAGGGTCTGCGCGGTGAAGCAGAAGCACTCGGTCTTGCTGAAGTAGCCCGACGCCTTGGCCGGCGCCACCGAGGGCACCGCGCTGCCGACCAGCGCGCGGTCGCTGTCATTGCGCGCGAAGTACAGCGCTTCGTTGAGCTCGCCGGGCACCACGTCCATGGTCAACTGTTCGGGATGGAAGGCCCAAGGCAGCTTGGAATTCACCCCGCCATCGAACTCGACCCGCACCGTGCGCTTGCCGGTGGCGGCTGCAGTGCCTGCCGCCGCGCCGGGGCCACGCTCCAGGCGCACGCCGAACACCTTTTCGCAGGCGATGCGGTACAGCGGCACCAGCGAGAAGGTCAGCACGAACACCGCCAGCGCCACCCCGATCAGGCGGGGCAGGCCCGCATGACGTGCGGGGGCGGCCGGGCGCGGATCGCTCATCGCCCGATCACCCCGCTGAGGATGAAGCCGGCATAGACCATCAGCGCGACGATGCCGACCGCCCACGCGGTGCGATGCGCGCGGCGACGTTGCAGGGCCTGCTCATCCGGCGTGCGGGTCGTGCTGGTCATGAGCGGCCTCAATGGGTGATGTCGTCATGGGCCAGATCACCCGGACGGATGGTCGGCGGCGTGGTGAAGGTGTGCGCCGGTGCGGGCGAGGGAATCGTCCACTCCAGGCCACGTGCGCCTTCCCAGCAACGATCCGCGGCCTTCGCGCCGTGGCGCAGCGAGTGCCACAGGATCGCGGCCATCATGAAGGGCGTGACGAACATGCCGAACGCACCGATCGAGCTGATCAGGTTCCAGTCGGCGAAGGCCACGCTGTAATCGGGGATGCGTCGCGGCATGCCGGCCAGGCCGAGGAAATGCTGCGGGAAGAACAGCAGGTTCACGAACACGATCGACCACCAGAAGTGCACCTTGGCCCAGGTTTCGCTGTACATGCGTCCGGTCCACTTCGGCCACCAGTAGTACACCGCGGCGATCAACCCGAACACCGCGCCGGTGACCAGCACGTAGTGGAAGTGCGCGACCACGAAATAGGTGTCGTGGTATTGGAAGTCGGCCACCACGATCGCCAGCATCAGGCCGGAGAAGCCGCCGATGGTGAACAGGATCACGAACGCCACCGCCCACAGCATCGGCGCTTCGAAGGTGAGCGAGCCGCGCCACATGGTGCTGACCCAGTTGAACACCTTCACCCCGGTCGGGATGGAGATGAGCATCGTGGCGAACATGAAGTAGATCTCGCCGCCCAGCGGCATGCCCACGGTGAACATGTGGTGGGCCCAGACGATGAAGGACAGGAAGGCGATCGCGGCGATCGCGTAGACCATGGCCTGGTAGCCGAACAGCGGCTTGCGGCTGAAGGTGGGGATGATCTCGCTGACCACGCCGAACGCCGGCAGGATCATGATGTAGACCTCCGGGTGCCCGAAGAACCAGAAGATGTGCTGGTACATCACCGGGTCACCGCCACCGGCGGCATTGAAGAAGCTGGTCCCGAAGAACTTGTCGGTGAGCAGCATCGTCACCGCACCGGCGAGCACCGGCATCACCGCGATCAGCAGGAACGCGGTGATCAGCCAGGCCCAGCAGAAGATCGGCATCTTCAGCAGGTCGATCCCGGGCGCACGCATGTTGAGCACGGTGGCGATGATGTTGATCGCACCCATGATCGAGCTGATGCCGGCCACGTGGATGGCGAACACGCTGAAGGCCACGTTGTAGCCACCCTGCAGCGACAGCGGCGGGTACAGCGTCCAGCCACCGGCGGGGGCGCCGCCCGGCAGGAACAGGGTCAGCAGTAGCAGGCTGAAAGCCACCGGCAGCAACCAGAACGACCAGTTGTTCATGCGCGGCAGGGCCATGTCCGGCGCGCCGATCTGCAGCGGGATCATCCAGTTGGCCAGGCCGACGAAGGCCGGCATCACGCCACCGAAGATCATCACCAGCGCATGCACGGTGGTCATCTGGTTGAAGAACTCGGGCTTGACGAACTGCAGGCCCGGTTGCGCCAGCTCAGCGCGGATGATCACGCTCATCGCCGCGCCGATGATGAACATGATGAAGCTGAAAAGCAGGTAGAGCGTGCCGATGTCCTTGTGGTTGGTCGAGAAGAACCAACGCTCGAAGAACCCCTGCTGATGCCCGTGATGCCCGTCGTGGTCAACTGCGGAATGCGCCATCGCAACTACACCTCACTGTATCCGGTGGTACCCGCATCCGCCGGTTGGCGGACGCGGCTCGATTTCAGGCGTTGCTGTCTGTTGCTGCAGCGGCCGGCTCGCTGGCCGGTGCCGGGGTGGCCTCGGCCGGGGCGGCCGGCGCAGGGGCCGGAGCCGCCTCGGGTGCGGGTGCCGGGGCAGGCTTCTTCGAGGCCAGCCACTTCTGGTAGTCCTCCTTGGAAACCGCCTCGACCACGATCGGCATGAAGCCATGGTCCTTGCCGCACAGCTCCGCGCACTGGCCGCGGTACACGCCGACCTGCTCGATGTTGGTCCAGGCCTCGTTGATGAAGCCGGGAATAGCATCCTGCTTCCAGCCCAGTGCCGGCACCCACCACGCGTGGATGACGTCGTCGGAGGTGATCACGAAGCGCACCTTGGTATCGACCGGCAGCACCAGGCGGTTGTCGACATCCAGCAGGTAGTGCGGATGGCTGTCGCGGGTCGGCACGACGCCACTCTGGCGCACGCGGTCGGACTCACGGTCCAGGCGGCTGGTGAAGCTGACGTTCTCGCCGAGGTATTCGTACTTCCACATCCACTGATAGCCGGTGACCTTGACGGTCATTTCCGAATCGCGGGTGTCGTAGAACTTGATCAGGTTGGCCGTGGCCGGCCACGCCATCACCACCAGGATGATCACCGGGATCACGGTCCAGATGACCTCGGCCTTCGTGTTGTGGCTGAAGGTGGCGGCGACCGCGCCCTTGGATTTGCGGAACTTGAAGATCGCGTAGAACAGCGCGCCGAACACCAGCACACCGATCACGGTACAGACCCACAGCGAGAACAGGTTGGACTCCCACGCCAACCGCGAGCTCTGGGTCACCCCCTTGCCCATGTTCAACTGCCACGGTTTGGGGTCGGCCGCCTGGGCCCACGCCATGGCCGGCGCCAGCAGCGCGACCCCGCTCAACACCGTCTTCCCGAACGTACTGCCCCACTTTCTGCATTGCTTCATTGCCTAGACCCTTAGCGTCGTCGGTTGCGGCCGTCATTGGCCGCGAGCAAGCCTTCTAGTTTCTGAGCCAGTACCTGGCGTTCGGCCGGTGCGAGGAAACTCCCCACGTCCACCTGCCTACCGCTGGATGCCAGCCGGACTCTGCGTTCATCGGCGATCAGCCTCACCCAGTGCGGGTGGGCGCTGAACACCGGCGAATGCCCGGGTGCGGGAATCACTTCCACGCACGCCGGCACTACCCGGATCTCTTCCTGCCGTTCTCCACTGCGCCACACCGTGCGCAGCGCCACTGCCAGCAACGCGCTGTACAGCAGAGCAAACACGGGGGCGAATACGTTGCCAGTGAACCAGCCCAGGCCGGCCGCCAGCCACATCACCCCCGCCAACACCACAAACAACAGGACGAACTGCCGGGCATCGAGCGCCCGTGGGGGACGCAGCCGCAGTTGCGTCCCTGATCCGTCCGGAGCGATGAGCACCTCGATCATGTCGCAACCGCGTTTTTCCTGCCGCGGGAAACGTCTCGATGGTAGCCCTGCTCTCCAGCGAGTAGCAAGGGTCCATTCACAGTTTCAGGAATGGTGCAATACAGCATCGACTGCGGCGGCCGTTTTGACGAAAACAGCACAATAAATGGCAGGCACGTCGAATCCGCCGAATCCCCCTGTATGACAGGCTATGCGACGGATGGGGCCGGCCACGGAAAGCACTTGACTCGCCCAAAAAACGATTAAAATGGTCAAGTTCTCCACGAGCCGACCGGCATGACTGCATCTTCTGTCCTTCCCCCTGCCCCGGCATCGTCCGGCGCCGCCCGCCCGCCGCTGCTGTCCCCCGAGCTGCCGGCCGTTCCCAATGCGTTCCGCCAGGCGATCACCGATGCCTGGTTGAAGGACGAGGCCACCCATGTGCGCGAGCTGCTCGAGCAGGCACGCCTGCCGGCCGCCGAGCAGGCCAAGGTGCAGGCCACCGCTGCCGACCTGGTCAAGCGCGTGCGCGTGCGTGCCCAGGACCAGGGCGCGATCGAAGCCTTCATGCGCCAGTACGACCTGGGCAGCGAGGAAGGCGTGCTGCTGATGTGCGTGGCCGAAGCCCTGCTGCGCATTCCGGACCAGGACACCGCCGACAAGCTGATCCGCGACAAGCTCGGTGATGCCGACTGGAAGAAGCACATGGGCGGCAGCGACTCGGTGCTGGTCAACGCCTCCACCTGGGGCCTGATGCTGACCGGCCGCCTGGTCCAGATCAACGATTCCACCCGCGCCGATGTGCCGGGCGCGTTCAAGCGCCTGATCGGCCGCGTGGGTGAGCCGGTGATCCGCCTGGCCGTGCGCCAGGCGATGAAGATCATGGGCCATCAGTTCGTCATGGGTCGCACCATCGACGAAGCGCTGTCGCGCTCGCACAAGGGCGACAACGCCAGCTACCGCTATTCGTTCGACATGCTCGGCGAAGGTGCGCTGACCATGAAGGACGCCAAGCGTTACCTGGAAGACTACCGTCGCGCGATCCACTCGATCGGTGGCGACCACAAGGCCCGCGGTGGCCGTCCGGATGGCGACGTCAATTCGGCACCGGGCATCTCGATCAAGCTCTCCGCGCTGTACCCGCGCTACGAGCACGCCAAGCGCGCACGCGTCATGGCCGACCTGGTCCCGGGCGTGCTCGAACTGGCGCAGCTGGCCAAGTCCTATGGCATCGGCTGCACCGTCGACGCCGAAGAAACCGACCGCCTGGAGCTGTCGCTGGACATCATCGAAACCGTGGTCAGCGATGCCTCGCTGGCCGGCTGGGAAGGCTTCGGCGTGGTCGTGCAGTCGTACCAGAAGCGCACCCCGTACACGATCGATTACCTGGCCGACCTGGCCCGCCGCATCGGTCGTCGCCTGCAGGTCCGCCTCGTCAAGGGCGCGTACTGGGATGCGGAAATCAAGCGCGCACAGATCGAGGGCCTGCCGGCGTACCCGGTGTTCACCCGCAAGCAGAACACCGACGTGTCCTACCTGGCCTGTGCCAAGCGTCTGTTCACGCACAGCGATGCGATCTACCCGATGTTCGCCACGCACAACGCGCACACCATCGCAGCGGTGCAGGCGATCGCCAAGGGCGGCCAGTACGAGCACCAGAAGCTGCACGGCATGGGCGACGACCTGTACGCCGAAGTGGTGCCGGCCGACCGACTGAACGTGCCGTGCCGCGTGTACGCGCCGGTCGGTTCGCATGAAGACCTGCTGCCGTACCTGGTGCGTCGTCTGCTCGAGAACGGCGCCAATTCCAGCTTCGTCAACCG
Organism: Stenotrophomonas sp. TWI1149; assembly: GCF_039673155.1. Taxonomy (NCBI): domain Bacteria; kingdom Pseudomonadati; phylum Pseudomonadota; class Gammaproteobacteria; order Lysobacterales; family Lysobacteraceae; genus Stenotrophomonas; species Stenotrophomonas sp. TWI1149. Next base: position 12,892 of record NZ_JBDJLB010000009.1, on the reverse strand, counting down.
CATCACCGACGACAACGTGGCCATCGACGACCTGATCCGCGATCCGGTCGAAGTGGTCTCCTCGTTCGCGTCCATCCCGCACCCGAAAATCCCGCTGCCGGTCGATCTGCTGCGCAGCCAGAACCATGACAGGAAGAACTCCATGGGCGTCAATCTCGCCAACGACAACGATCTGCGCGCTCTGGCCGAGCAGCTCAACGCCGCAGTGCCCGCGCCGGGCAAGAGCGGGTGGCACGCCGCGCCGCTGGTGCCGGGTGCCAACCCGACCGGCGCGCTGTTGAACGTGACCAACCCGGCCGACACCCGCCAGGTCGTCGGCCAGTGGCAGCCGGCCGACAGCGCCACCGTGGAGAAGGCGCTGGCCAATGCCGTGGCCGCGCAGCCGGCCTGGAACCGCACCCCGGCCGCCAGCCGCGCGGCGATCCTGGAACATGCCGCCGACCAGCTGGAAGCGCGCATGCCCGAGTTCATGGCGCTGTGCGTCAAGGAAGCCGGCAAGAGCCTGCCCGACGGCATCGCCGAAGTGCGCGAAGCGGTCGACTTCCTGCGCTACTACGCCAAGCAGGCACGCGAGCAGTTCGGCCATGCCGAAAAGCTGCCGAGCCCGACCGGTGAATCCAACGAACTGCAGCTGCATGGCCGCGGCGTGTTCGTCTGCATCAGCCCGTGGAACTTCCCGCTGGCGATCTTCCTCGGCCAGGTCGGTGCTGCACTGGCCGCCGGCAACAGCGTGATCGCCAAGCCCGCCGAACAGACCAACCTGATCGGCTATTACGCGGTGAAGCTGCTGCTGGACGCCGGCGTACCGGAAGGCGTGCTGCAGTTCCTGCCGGGCGACGGCGCCACTGTCGGTGCGGCCCTGACCGCCGACCCGCGCGTGGCCGGCGTGGCCTTCACCGGCTCGACCGACACCGCTCGTGCGATCAACCGCGCGATGGCCGCACGCGACGCCGCCATCGGTGTGCTGATCGCCGAAACCGGCGGCCAGAACGCCTTCATCGCCGACTCCTCGGCGCTGCCGGAACAGCTGGTCAAGGATGCGATCGGTTCCGCGTTCACCTCGGCCGGCCAGCGTTGCTCGGCCGCGCGCGTGCTGTTCGTGCAGGACGACATCGCCGACAAGGTGATGACCATGCTGTCCGGTGCGATGGCCGAACTGAAGGTCGGGGACCCGGGCCTGCTGTCCACCGACGTCGGCCCGGTGATCGATGCCGATGCGCTGCAGATCCTCAAGGATCACGCGGTACGGATGGAGAAGGACGCCCGTCTGATCGCCGCTGCCACGCTCGGCGAAGACGCCGCGCACGGCACCTTCTTCGCCCCGCGTGCGTACGAGCTGAAGAACCTGGACCAGCTGCACAAGGAGATCTTCGGGCCGGTGCTGCACGTGATCCGCTGGAAGGGCGATCAGCTCGACGCGGTGATCGACCAGATCAACGCGACCGGCTACGGCCTGACCCTGGGCGTGCATTCGCGCATCGATGAAACCGTCGACCGCATCTCCTCGCGCATCAACGTCGGCAACGTGTACGTCAACCGCAACCAGATCGGTGCGGTGGTCGGCGTGCAGCCGTTCGGCGGCCAGGGCCTGTCGGGCACCGGCCCGAAGGCCGGCGGTCCACACTACCTGCTGCGCTTCGCCACCGAAAAGACCGTCACCGTGAACACCACGGCGGCCGGTGGCAACGCCTCGCTGCTGACCCTGGGCGACTGATTCCCGGCGTCCTGTGTTGAACGAAAAACCCCGCGAAAGCGGGGTTTTTTGTGGGTATTACTCTTCGATCGACTCGATCTCGTCGCGCATCAGCAGCTCGTTGCCCATGTAGCGCTCGAACCGGATGCGGCCGAACCCGGCGGCGTACCACGCCTCGATGCGGCTGTCTTCGAAGGTGGCAGTGACGTGGCAGGTGTCCTTGAAGGTACGCGGCTGGTAGCCGACCTCCGCTTCCACGTCCTCGAAGCCGACGAAGGTGTAGTCGGAGAAGCCGTCATAGTCGATCGGCTCGACGGTGTCTTCGGCATGGTTGGTGCGCTCGCCCTTGCCGTTGACTTCGAAACGATCGCCCGGCTTGGCGTTCGCCGGGAACGTCGGCGCGGGCTTGAAGACGTCGGTCATCACCGGCTTGGCGCCGTCGCCACCCCAGGCGGAAATGCCAAGGCGCTCCTGGCCGAGGAGCTGGCGGCCGCTCGCATCGTAGTAGCTGGCGCTACCGACACCACCGCCGGCACTGTTTACCTTGATCGCCTGCTGGCCGGCGAACGTGGCCTTCTCGATGGTCAGCGTTTCATCACTGGTGGACCACGACAGGCCCGGGGTCAACGTAAAACAGGTGGCGAACTCCGGTGCAGCCAGCGCCGGCAGCGAGAGACCGGCCAGGCCAAGAGCGAGCGCGGAGCGCAGAAGCAGAGACGACATATACAGATCCTTGTCAGCAGGCACGAGACGGCAGGGGCGCCGTCCGGGCGGGGATTGTACGTCGTGTTCGATGTCATTCCGGCGTTCTTTCCTCCGCCCGGGTGGCGCGTCGGATCAGGCCGGCGCGGCCTGCGATTGCAGGTGCGCGTAACCGGCGTTCCGAACGAAGTCGCTCACCTGCCAGAGCTGTCCATTGACGGCCCAGTGACCGTCGGCGACGTCGGTCATCACGATCGACCCCAGCAGCACGCGGGTGTCCTCCGACGGCAGGCACCCCGCGATGGCCTCGTGCAGTTGGCGGGCGTAGTCGGCGCGCTGCCGCGCATCCAGCACGCCCTGCGGTATGCGCACCTCGATCTGGCAGGGAATAGCGCGCGCGCCGATGTCCAGACCGCCGCACAGCCAGTGGCCGGCCGCGATTTCCTGCAGCATCACCCAGCACAGGCGCTGCTGGGCCGGTTCGGGGCCGAGCCCCGTGGCGCGGACAGCCGCGTCGTGCACGGCCTGCAGCAGGCGTTGCCGGGTGGCCAAATCGAAGGCATGGGCGGGAAGGGTCACGGTGAGGTTGGGCATGCGGATCACGGTGTTGCGGGAGGGGCGTCCATTGGAGCCGAACACCGCTCCGGGCAACATCGGCCGATCTGACATCTTTCGTGCACAATCAGCCAATGCATGATTTCACCGTCATCGTTCTGCCCGGTGCGTTCGCCTCCAGCGTCGCGCTGACCCTGGACATCCTCACCACGGCCGCCACGCTGGCGCCGCGGCTGGGCCTGCCGGTCCCGCGCTGGCAGGTCTGCAGCCCGGCCCGGGGCGCTGTCCGCCTGGGGACGCACCTGCAGTTGCGCGCGGAAGCGATGCCGCGCATCGCCGATCCCCAGTCCTGCTGGATCGTGCCCGGGCTCGGCGTCGAGGATCCCGAGGCCATCGCGCAACGCCTGCGCGATCCGGACATCCCGGGTGTGCTGCGGGCGCTGCGCACGCACGTGGCGGCGGGTGGGCGCGTCGCCGCGTCCTGTGCGTCCGTGTTCCTGCTGCACGACGCCGGGCTGCTTGCCGGGCGCAGCGTGACCACGACCTGGTGGCTGGCCGGCGCACTGCAGCGGCAGGCCCCGGAGTGCCGGGTCGATCCGGACCGCATGGTGATCGATGACACGCAGGTGATCACGGCAGGCGCCGCGCTCGGCCATACCGACCTGATGCTGTACCTGCTGCGGCAGCGCTTTGGTCCCGCCCTGCCCGATGCGGTGGCGCGCGCCCTGCTGCTGGACCGCCGGCAACTGCAATCGCCGTTCATGGTCCCGGCGATGATGGCGCAGGGCAATGCGTTGATCGCCTCGCTCACCGCCCACATCGAAGCCACGCTGCCGGCCACGGTCAGTGTCGGTGCGCTTGCGGCACACGTCGGCATGTCCACGCGCACGCTGTCACGGCAGGTCGGCAAGGCTACCGGGCAAGGGCCGTTGCACCTGATCCGCAGCGTGCAGTTGAACCAGGCGCGCGCCCTGCTGGAGAACAGCCGCTACTCGGTGGAGACCGTGGCCGAGCGCGTGGGCTACCGCGATCCCACCGCGCTGCGGCGGCTGATGCGCAAGCGGCTCAACGCGACGCCGCGCCAGCTGCGCTGATCCGCCCGGTGCACGCTGCAGGCAACAAAAAACCCCGCTTTCGCGGGGTTTTCTGCTGCTGCGTTCAACCGATCGGTGACGCGTCGATCAGAACTTGTAGTTGAACGAAGCGGCCAGGACGTCGCCACGGACCTTGTACTTGCCGTTCAGCGAGTTGCCCTGGTTGTTGGTGGTGCCACCGATGATCACGTCCGGATCCTTGGTGAACAGGTGGGTGTAACCGAAGTTGTATTCGGTGTTCGCCGACGGGGTCCAGCCCACGCCCATCGACAGCCACTTGCGGCTGGTGTCCGGCACGCGCACGTCGCGGTGTGCGTTGGTGGTCGGGGTCTGGTCCAGCGCGACACCGCCACGCAGGGTCACGGTGTCGCTCAGCTTGAAGTCGGCACCCAGCGAGACGAAGGTCGTATCGCGGTAGCCGAACTCCAGCACCGAATCGGGCTGGCTGGAGGCGTAGTCGATGGTGACCTGGTCAAACGCGGTCGACCAGGCGGTACGGGTGACATCACCCATCACGGTCCAGCGGTCGTTGACGTTGTGCGTGACGCTCAGGGTGGCCGAGGCCGGCAGGGTCAGCGTGGCCTTGCCCGAGGTGCTCACGAAGTTGCCCGGCTGGGCGCGTGCGAGCACGGCGGCCGCGTTCGTCGGCACGTCGAAGGTGGCGTCGCCGCCGGTGATCTTGTGCTCGACCTTGGAGCGGTAGCTGATGCCGATGTGGGTGTTCTCATCGGGGCTGAACAAGCCGCCGACGGTCCAGCCCACGGCGTTGTTGTCGCCTTCAACGGTCAGCTTGCCATCGGCGCTGCCCGGGGCGAAGCCCGGAACGCGGGCCTGGGCCAGCGCGGTGCCGAAGTCGATCTGGTTGCTCAGTTCGATGGTCAGGTGCTCGACGAACACGGACGCGCCGAAGGACACGTACGGGTTGACGTCGTAGGACGCGGCGAAGCCCAGGTCGATGGCCTTCATGTCGGTCTTCAGGCCGCTGTAACGGCCGACCCAGCCATTGTCATAGTCGGTCTTGAAGCCGAACGGTGCGGTCAGCGAGACGCCGAAGTGCGCCTGCTCGCCGATCGGCATGTGGAAGTACGCGGCCGGGACCGGGGCGATCATGCCGGCGTCGCCGCCGTCACCGCCGGTCTGCGGCTGGCCGGTCGGCTTGCGGCCGGTGCCCTTGAACTTGGCCGAGAAGCTGATGGCGCTCAGGTCGCCCTGGACCTGCATGCCTTCGAGCTGGCGCATGCCGGCCGGGTTGACGGCCATGATGGAGGCGTCGCCGGCGGCGCTGCCGGAACCGGCGAAGGCGCGGCCGAGGCCCTTGGCGCTGTTTTCCTTCAGCTGGAAGGCGGCAGCGTTGACGTGGCCCACGGCCAGGACACCGGCAATGCCGACGGCCAGGGCGGTGACGCGGGCAAGAGTGGAAGCGGTATGCATTGTTGGTTCTCTCCGGAAAGCGGTGATGTTGGCAACGCGCGCCTGCGCCGCCCCTCCCCTTGATGGGTCAGGACAACGCGCCGGATTCCCCTCCCGACATACGACGCCGTATGCGAGTATACCGAGAGCGGTTAATGAAACAATAACGTGTGTCGCCCTTGTGGCTATTCATGCTGAACACGACATATCCCCGTCAGCTCAGCTGCCGCGCTAGGCTAGTGCCCGCATGTTCGTGTCGACCCCCTCCCGCAAGAAAGCCGCCTACCGCTGGGCCACTCCCCTGCTGTTCGCCGCACTGTGGGCGGCCTTCCTGTGGTCGATCTCCCGGCCAGACGATGCCCGCCGCAGCCTGTGGATGGACTGGGGCGCGCTGTCCACCGGCCTGACCCACCCGCTGGACTGGTGGGCGACCCTGCAGGACGGCAGCGTGCTGCGATTGTTCACCGCGCTGTTCCTGCACGCGGACTGGTCCCACCTGCTGGGCAACCTGGTGTTCCTGCTGATCTTCGGGCTGCCGGCCGAGCGCGTGCTGGGACCGTGGCGGCTGATGCTGCTGTTCCTGGTGGGCGGGGCGATCTCCAACCTGACCGCGATCTACACGATGGGCAGCCCGGACCAGATCATCATCGGGGCCAGCGGCGCGGTGTCGGCGCTGATCGGCGCCTACCTGGCGCTGTTCCCGGGCGCGCGGCTGGGCGTGGTGATTCCGTTGGGCCTGTTCCTGGAATTCGTCCGCGCCCCGGCCTATCTGCTGATCGGGGTCTGGGCCGCGCTGCAGGTGGTGTTCGCGTATATCGGCCCGACCTTCGGCATGGTGGCCTGGTGGGCGCATATCGCCGGCTTTGTGTTCGGGCTCGGCTACGGCGTGTATGTGCGCGCGGCGATTGCGCGGCGGCTGCGCAAGCGGCACGGGTTCTGAGGGCATGACCGGGAGCGGGTCGGCCGACAGGTCAGCCAACGGGTAGTGCCGGCCGCTGGCCGGCTCCCCGCAGGGTTGATTCGAGCAGAGCCGGCCAGCGGCCGGCACTACCTGGTGGGCTTCATGCGGAGCCGGCCAGCGGCCGGCACTATCTGGTGGGCTTCATGCGGAGCCGGCCAGCGGCCGGCACTACCGATCAGGGCTTGATCGGTGCCGTCGAGGCCGGGGCTTCCGGCTTGGCCGGTGCAGGCGTAGCCGGTGCAGCCGCAGGCTGTTCGGCTGGCTTGGTCTCTGCCGGTTTAGTCTCAGCAGGCTTCGTTTCTGCCGGCTTGACAGTTGCCTCGGCAGGCTTTGCCACCGCTGCCCCTCCCGCTGCCGGCTTGGCTGCCGGCTTGGCCGCCGGCTTCTTCGCCGCCTCGGCCTTCTGCCTGGCCAGCACCGAACCCGGCTGCTTCAGTTCGGCCAGGGCATCGTTGATTGGACCATCGCCGGGCAGCACGTCACCGGCCTTGTAACCCTCGGTGCCTTCTTCATCGCCACGCAGGTGGCCCGGAAGGGTGGCTTCGCTGTAATCGGTCAGGCTGGCCGGCAGCTCGTCATCACCCGGGCGCTTTTCCGGCTGCAGCAGCACGTCCGGGATGATGCCGGTGGCCTGGATGGACTTGCCGCTCGGCGTGAAATACCGCGCGGTGGTGAGTTTCACCGAGTCACCGTTGTCCAGCGGCAGCACGGTCTGCACCGAGCCCTTGCCGAAGGTGCGGCTGCCGACCACGCGGGCACGGCCATTGTCGCGCAGGGCACCGGCCAGCACTTCGGAGGCGCTGGCCGAGCCGGCGTCGGCCAGGACGACGACCGGTGCGCCCTTGAGCAGATCGCCCGGGGTCGCATCGAAGCGTGCATCGCTGATCGAGATGCGGCCACGGGTGCTGACGATGTTGCCCTTCTCGAGCAGATCGTCGGCCACCTGCACGGCGGCGGTGAGCAGGCCACCCGGGTTGCTGCGCAGATCCAGCACCAGCCCCTTGAGCTTGCCACCGGCCTGCTGCTGCAGCTGGGCGACATGCTTCTGGAAATCGGCACCGGTGTCGGCCTGGAAGGTGCTCAGGCGGATGTAGCCATACCCGGGTTCAAGCATCCTGCTGCGCACGCTGGTGACGCGGATGGTCTCGCGGGTCACCGTGACATCGAACGGCTTGGGCTTGCCCTCGCGCACCAGGGTCAGCACGACCTTGGTGCCCGCGGCGCCACGCAGCGGTTCGGTCGCTTCGATCGCGCTGATCGGCTTGCCGTCGATGGCGATGATCAGATCGCCCGCCAGGATGCCCGCGCGTGTCGCCGGGGTATCGTCGATCGGCGAAATGACTTTCAGGCTGCTGTTGTCGGGCTGCTGCTGCAGCTCCACGCCAATGCCATCGTAGGCGCCGTTGGCCTGCTCATCGAAGGCCTCGGCGTCTTCCTTGTCGAAGTAGGTGCTGTGCGGATCCAGGTCCAGCAGCAGGCCGCGGATCGCGGACTGCATCAGCTTCTTGTCGTCGACCGGATCGACGTAGGCCGCGCGCACCGCGTTGTACACGGCAGCGTAGCGGCGGATTTCTTCCAACGGAACCCGTGAGGTCACCGCTTCTTCCGTGGTGGCCGCATCGGCCCCGCGTGCCGGCGCTTCAGCGGTCTGCTGCGCCCAGGACACCGCGGGCAACAGGGCCAGCAGCAAGGTGGCGGAACGGGCTACGCGCATGAAGCACTCCAGGATGAGCGGGGGACGGTTATCCACGCACCACGGTGCGTCGCCCGATTATGCGCGAAGCGACGGTAAATTCCCGTTGAATCCCCTGCACGGCGGCGCCCCCAGGTTGGGCGCTGTTTATCGCCGCTGCAGCCAGCTGCCCGGATCGACCGGCTGCCCATTGCGGCGCAGTTCGAAGTAGAGCGCGGTCACGCCCTGCCCGCCGGAATTGCCGACCTTGGCCACCGCCTCGCCCTTCTTCACCGTGGCGCCGGCATCGCGCAGCAGGGTGTCGTTGTGGGCGTACAGGCTCATGTAGCCGTTGCCATGATCGACGATCAGGATCATGCCGTAGCCGGTCATCCAGTCGGAGAACACCACGGTGCCATCGGCGACGGCGGTGATCGTGCTGCCGGCCGGCGCACCGATCAGTACGCCACTGCTGGTGCGGCCATCGGGCAGCTTGCCGCCATAGCGCGCGAGCAGGTTGCCGGAGAGCGGCCAGCCCAGCCCACCCACCTTCGGCGGCGGCGCGGAGGCGACCGCAGGCGGCGTCTTGGTCGCGCGCGGCGGCGGGCGCGTGCCACTGGCAGCCGCGGCACGATCGGCCTTGTCGGCAGCGGCTTTTTCCGCGGCGGCACGTCGCGCGGCAGCACGGCGTTCGGCCTCCGCCCGGGCAGCGGCGGCACGCAGGTTGGCGAGCAGGGTTTCCAGCGCCTTGGCGTCCTGGCCCAGCGCCTTTTCGCGTTCGCTGCGATCCTTGTAGCGCTCGTCCAGCGTGGCCACCGTCGCCGCCCGTTCGCGGCGATCATCGGCCAGCGTGGCGACCTGCTGCTTCTGCTGCTGCCGGGTCCCTTCCAACGCCTTGCGGCGGTCGACGATCTCCGTCTCCACGCGCTGCAGTTCGGTGAGGTCGGCCGTCAGCGACTGGATGCGCTGCGCACGCTCGCGCTGCAGGTACCGGTGATAGGCCAGGCTGCGGTTGGCATCGGCGACGCGATCCTGCGACAGCAGCAGCTTCAGCGGTGCGTTGTTGCCGATGCGGTACGCCGCGCGCAGCAGCGACGCCAGCTCCGCCCGCTGCTTTTCCAGCCCGGCCTGCAGTGCATCGCGCTTGGCCTGCAGCTCGTTCATGGCGCGGGTTTCGCGTTGCAGCGCGGTTTCGGTCTGGGCCAGGACGCGGCCGGTGCGGGCGACCTTCTCATCGGCTTCGCGCAGCTGGCGCGAGGCCTGTCCGCGCTGACCTTCCAGGTTCCGCCGTTCCTGGGCCACGCCCTTGAGCTCGCTGCGCAGCTTCTGCAGCTTGCGCTCGGCTTCCTTGGAGGACTGGGCGGCGAGCGGGCTGGCGCCCAGCACGGCCACCGCCAGCAGCAGCGCACGCAACGTCGGGGTCAGCCACTGCGAGCGACCGCGTCCGTCGGTCGGATTGTTATCCCGGCGTGAGGAGAAGGCGTTGTGGCGCAAGGGCTTTCCAGTGACTTCAGGCAGATGCGGATTGCAACGATGCATGGTGACATTCCTGCAGGCGGCCTGCCAGCCGCGCTCCACCATCGAGGTTCCCATGAAACGCTCCCTGCTTCCGCTGCTGCTGGTCCTGGCGCTGCCCTGTGCGCCGGCCTTCGCAGGCGACAACATCAGCAAGGTCAACGGCAGCATCTCCGCCGAGGCCGGCCAGAGCTACGGCAATCTGGAGACGGTCAACGGCGGCATCAAGGTCGCCGAAGGCGCCGTCACCGGTCGCATCGAAACCGTCAACGGCGGCATCCGCGTCGCCGATCGCGCGCGGACCGGCGGTATCTCCACGGTCAACGGCAGCGTGCGGGTCGGGCGCGAAGTGATTGCCAGCGGCGGCGTGGACACGGTCAACGGCGGCATCTTCCTGGACCGCGGCAGCCAGATCGACGGGGGCCTGGAGACCGTCAACGGCAGCATCGGGCTGGTCGAGACGCGCGTGGCACGCGGCATCGAGACGGTCAACGGCGACATCACCGTCGGCGTGGGCTCGCAGGTCGAAGGCGGGATCGAGGTCAAGAAACCGAACTTCAACCTGTCGCTGACCCCCGGCCGCAAGCCGCGCGTGATCATCGGGCCGAACGCGACGGTCAGCGGACCGTTGGAGTTCCAACGCGAGGTCACCCTCTACGTCCACCGCACCGCGCGGGTGGGACCGGTCAGTGGTGCCGTGGCCGTGCCGTTCGATACCGACACCGCGCCGCAGGATTGATATTGTGCTCACTGGTGCGCTGCGCACCCGCCTTTCCCGTTCCAGGAACCGATGATGCCCCGCAAACTTCTGTTGTGCCTTGCCGCTGCCGCTGCGTTGACCGCGTGCAAGGGCGAATCCGCGGCACCTGCCGCCGCGCCCGCCACCGACGCGGCGCCGACCGCGCCCAGCCACGCGTTTTCGCCGGAGATCAACGCCGACGACTTCGCCGAGCTGGTCAAGACCCTGGCCTCGGACGAGTTCGAAGGCCGTTCGCCGGGCAGCAAGGGTGAAGAGCTGACCGTCAACTACATCCGCGACCAGATGCAGCGCATCGGCCTGCAGCCGGGCAATGGCGACAGCTGGTTCCAGGATGTCGCGATGACCGAGACCACGGCCGATGAGTCGACCGTGCTGAAGCTCGACCAGGCCGGCAAGGCCCGCGAGCTGAAGTTCGGCACCGACATGGTGATCGGCACGCGCAGTGGCCAGCCGGAGGTGAAGGTCGAGAACAGTGACCTGGTGTTCGTCGGCTACGGCGTGGACGCGCCCGAGCAGAAGTGGAACGACTATGCCGGCCAGGACTGGAAGGGCAAGACGGTCGTGATGTTCGTCAACGACCCCGGTTTCCACGTCAACGACGGGAAGCTGTTCGACGGCAAGCGCATGACGTACTACGGGCGCTGGACGTACAAGTTCGAGGAAGCCGCACGCAAGGGCGCGGCCGCCGCGCTGATCGTGCACGACACCGCCGGCGCGTCGTACGGATGGGACGTGGTCAAGAACTCGTGGGCCGGTCCGCAATACGATCTGCCCGCCAAGGATGATCCGGAAGCACGCCTGCCGGCGCAGGGCTGGCTCAGCGCCGATGCCGCCCGCCAGCTGTTCGCCGAGGCCGGCCTGGATCTGGACAAGGCCTACAAGGACGCCAGCAAGCGGGGCTTCAAGCCGGTGCCGTTGAAGGCCAAGGTGTCGTTCGACCTGAAGAGCACCATCGCCGAGAAGAAGTCACGCAACGTGGTCGGCGTGCTGCCGGGCAGCAAGCGGGCGGACGAAGCGGTGCTGTACATGGCGCACTGGGATCATCTCGGCAAGCACGAGGGTGAGCAGGGCGACAACATCTACAACGGTGCCGTCGACAACGCGACCGGCGTGGCCGGCATCCTGGAAGTCGCCGACGCGATGGTCCACCAGCAGCCGGCACCGGAGCGTTCGGTGGTGTTCCTGGCGGTGACGCTGGAAGAGTCGGGCCTGCTGGGCTCGAAGTACTACGTCAGTCATCCGACCTTCCCGCTCGACAAGATCGCCGGCGTGATCAACATCGATGCGATGTCGGTGGCGGGCCGTGCCAAGGATGTGACCGTGACCGGTTTCGGCAGCTCCGAGCTGGAGGACATCCTCAAGCCGCTGGCCGCGAACCAGGGCCGTACCCTGCACGGCGAGACCGCGGTGCAGAGCGGCTTCTACTTCCGTTCGGATCACTTCAACTTCGCCAAGGCGGGTGTGCCGGCGTTGTATGCCGACGGTGGTGAGGATCTGCGCGACGGCGGTGTCGAGGCTGGCCGCAAGGCCGCCGAGGACTATGGCAGCCACCGTTACCACGGCCCGAAGGATGAGTTCGATCCGGCGACCTGGAAGCTGGATGGCACGGTCGAGGACCTGCAGCTGCTGTACGGGGTTGGCCAGGAGCTGGCTGGCGGCGACCGTTGGCCGAACTGGTACGAGGGCAATCCGTTCAAGGCGGCACGCGATGCCATGATGAAGGGCAAGGGCGCTGAGACGCCGGCCGCGGAGTCTGCGCGCTGAGCGGTCGTTGTTTCTGACGTGATCTCTGTTTCATGAAAACGGCGCCTTTCTAGGCGCCGTTTTTTTTGGGTCGGCGGCTGGGTTGGTCGGGCGTTGGGCCACGACGCCCTTGCCGGTGACGCCCCCGACCGCCGCCTGACGGCGACGCCCTCCTCCTTGATTTCGCCCACAAGGGCATCGCGACGCAACGTATCCAGACAACTGGCGCCGCCCAGCATCAGCGCGACAGCGAGTGCCGGGATGGATCTGGTCAGTCCGCACACAGTACGCGAAGCCTCGTAGCGGCCGGTAGGCGCCTGGGCAGAATCAAGTAGGAGGGCGTCGCCGTCAGGCGGCGGCCGGGGGGACATTTGCCGAGGGGCCTGCCGGTCGCTGCGGGGCCCTTACGCTCGCGGAAGATGCAAGCGGAGAACAAAAAAAACCCCGCTGCGTGAGCAGCGGGGTTTTGGGTGTAAACCCTGGCGATGACCTACTCTCGCATGGCTTAGGCCACACTACCATCGGCGCAGCTGCGTTTCACTTCCGAGTTCGGGATGGGATCGGGTGGTGCCACAGCGCTAATTTCACCAGGGAGACGGTTGGAGCAGCGCATTGCGCCAGCTCAGCAGAGGTCTCTTCCGAGAAACAGATACCTGCAAAAACCAGGTGCCTGCAAAAAAAGAAAACCCCGCTGCGTGAGCAGCGGGGTTTTCGGGTAAAAACCCTGGCGATGACCTACTCTCGCATGGCTTAGGCCACACTACCATCGGCGCAGCTGCGTTTCACT